>CAYHEL010000001.1:0-28373 GCA_964355415.1 uncultured Verrucomicrobiota bacterium
GGCGCTGCTGTCAAGCGTTCCTGAAGAGGCTCGCGGCACCGCCTGCATTTGTGCGGCGTGTGCGCAGGGCAGCCGCACAGGCGCTGTTAGAGCACCGCGCGGAGCTTTTTGAGCTCGGCTTCAGCCACATCCACCCGAACCTTGCCGAGGGCCACCAGGATTTTGGCCAAGGCTTCCACCTCGTCGCCGACGGCGCCGGCCATCATGGCAATGTTGTGCGAATGCAGTGCCATATGGCCTTTCTGCACGCCGGTGGTGGCCAGCAATTCCCCGGGTCTGCGCGAGGCGGTGCGGGATGGGGAAACGGGATTCCTGGTTCCGCATGGCGATGTAGACGCGCTCGCCAACCGGATTGACCGACTGCTGTCCGACCCCGCGCTGTATGCCCGGATGCGGGGTGACGGCATCGAGTGGTCCAAGACGTTCACCTGGGACAAAGCGGCATCTAAAACGTTTCAGATGATGGAAGAGGCGGTTGGGAGATTTCAAATCTGAAATTTCAGATCTGAGATCTTTTATCCGGGGAAAGAAAAAGGGCAGGGCCTTGCGGCGCCTGCCCTTTTGCATTTGAGCGGGGTCGATCAGTTCGACAACCGGCCGCCGACGCCCTTGGCGTTCTTGGCGGTTGCCTTGACGCCCTCCTTCGGGCGCAGGGCGCGAACTGCGGCGCCGGCCTGCCACATTTCGGAGTTGTGGATGTCGGCCAACTTTTTACCCAGGAACGTCTGGTAGTCCTTGCCGCCGCAATCGCGAATCACCTCGCGGGTTTCGGTGCCGGCCTTGACCGAGGCGTAGAGTTTCTTGAAGACCGGGAGGTTGGCCTTCCAGAAGATCGGGCGCCACTTGAGCGCGCCGTGCTGGGCGGTGGCGGAGCAGTTCTGGTACATCCAGTCCATGCCGTTTTCATCCACCAGGCGGATCAGACTCTGGGTCAGTTCCTCGGCGGTTTCGTTGAAGGCCTCGCTCGGGGAGTGGCCGTTGGCGCGCAGGACATCGTACTGGGCGTGCATCATGCCGGCCAGGGCGCCCATCAGCACGCCGCGTTCGCCGGTCAGGTCGCTGTACACTTCCTTCTGGAAGGTGGTGGGGAAGAGGTAGCCCGAGCCGATGCCGATGCCGAGGGCAAGGCAACGCTCTGTGGCGCGACCGGTGGCGTCCTGGAACACCGCGAAGCTCGAGTTGATGCCGGCGCCGGAGAGGAAGTTGCGGCGCACGGAGGTGCCGGAACCCTTCGGGGCGACCATGATCACGTCAACATCCTTCGGAGGAATCACGCCGGTCTGATCCTTATAGACGATCGAGAACCCGTGCGAGAAATAAATCGCGTCGCCGGGTTTCAGGTTGGCCTTGATGACGGGCCAGACCTTGCGCTGGGCGGCGTCGGACACCAGGAACTGGACGATGGTGGCCTTCTTGACCGCCGTGGCGATGTCGAACAGCGTCTTGCCGGGAACCCAGCCATCCTTGCGGGCGCGATCCCAGTCCCGTTTGAATTCCGGCGCCTGGCCGATGATGACCTTGAAGCCGTTGTCCTTGAGGTTGAGCGCCTGGGCGGGGCCCTGGACGCCGTACCCGATAATGGCAATGATCTCGTTTTTCAAGACCTTGCGCGCCTTTGCCGTCGGAAATTCCTTGCGGGTCACGACGGTTTCCTTCTCTCCACCAAAGTTAATCAATGCCATGTTTGCTTCTCCTGTTTGAAAGGGTTGCAGTGTAGAAGATCGGCGCCGCGCGTCAATCCAGAAATCAGGCGCCCAGAACCTTCTCGTAGGCCTGGGCGTAATAGCGGCCGAGGTTGTGCCAGTCAAAATGCTCCGAGGCAATCTGGACGCGGTTGCGCTGGTTGATGCGTTCGCGCCGGTCGAGTTGCATGAAGCTGAACAGGTGATCCGTCAGCGCGTTGGCGGAGGCGTCGAACGAGGAATACCGGCGATTCATCACATGCAGGCCGTCCTGCTCATGGTTGGGGATGTTCTTTTCCAGGTAGGTGCCGAAACCCGAGAGGTTGCTGGTGACCGAGGGCAGTCCCAACGCGGCGCATTCCAGGGGGGCATACCCCCAGGGTTCGTAGGAACTCGGGAAAATCCCAAGGTGGCAGCCGCGCACAAACTGGTCGTAATCCATGCCGAAGAGCGGATCGTTGGTCGTGACGAAATCCGGATGATAGACCACCTTGACGGGGTCGCCGGGCTGATTGAAAAGCGAGCAGGAACGTATCTTGTTCAGAACCTCGTCCTGACTGTCGTCGACCAGGTCGTGGGTGACGATCGTGGGCATGCTCTTGCTTTTCCAGACGTGCATCAGGCGGCGCAGGCGCAGGCGCCAGTAGTCATCCACCAGCGACTCCATCGTGGGGAACTTGCCCATGGAGGCGGAGACGAACAACCGCTCGCCGATCTTGTTGGCGATCTGGCGGCAGTCGTCCTGCATTTCCTGCATCATGGCGCGCCGGCGCAGGGCCTCGGCGTTGATGGAGCGGATCGGCTGGCGGGTGATGACAAAGAACACCACCGTCTGGTTGGTGCCCGCCAGTTTCATCCGGTAATTCAGACGGGCCAGCGACTCGATGGTGAGGTCGAACCCCTTGTTGCGGTATTCGAAACGGCCCGAGGTGAAGAAATACAGGGTGCGATCCAGATCGAATGAATAACTCGGGAAAAAGTGGGCCACCACGAACTCGTTGATCTTTTCCTTATAGACGCGGTGCAGATTCTGGAATTCATGCAACGCCACAAACCGTTCGATGTTCAGGCCGTTCGGGAGCAGCACATCCGGTTTGCGGCCGAGCAGGTGTTCGCACTCGAACCCGGTGATATCACTGACGGTGGAGAAGACGTGGGAACCGTGCGCGGCGGCGCGTTCCAGGCGAACCTGCGCCTCGATGTTGAACCGGCGCGCATCGGCCAGCCAATCGACAAAGGGAACGTGGTCGTAGAACCAGGGGTCGTTCATGGCGAGATAGCGCCCCAGCAGCGTGGCGTGGGTGGTGAAGACGATGGAGACGGGGATATTCGAGCGGCGGATTTCAGGAATGCCCGAGCCGCCCATCCATTCGTGGAAATGGCCGATGATCGGGCGTTTTGCGGTCTGCGCTTTGGCGATGGCCCGGAAACATTGTTCCACGACGTAACCGAACGACACGACTTGATTCACCAGGTCGTCGTTGTCGGGGATGGAGATATTGTGGTGCTCCCAGAGCAGGTATTTGATCCAACCGAGCTGGGGCGTCACGGACCGGTGGTTCAGCAGGAGGGCGCGCGGACGCCCGGTGATCAGCCAGTGGCCGTAGCGGGCCTCGATGCCCTGATCGTTCAGGAGTTGAATCACGTCCCGGAACAGGGCGGAGGGTTGAACCTCCTCAAATTCGGTTTGGGATGTTTGCGGGTTATAGGGGCCGATCACGCAGTAACGGGAACCCCACTGCTCAACGATACTCGGAACCTTCGAGCGGATGACCGTATAGATGCCGCCCAACTGCTGACACACTTCCCAGGCCACTTCAAAGAGGAGCGGCTTGGTGGAGGAGGCGGAATCATGAGACGACTCTGAAATTCCCGGCTTAGACATGGTGCACCTCTTATTAACCTTCGAAAGACCCGACACTTCTACACTCCAGCCAACAGGGAGGCAAGCGTCAATTCCATGGCCGATCGAGGTGTGTCGCATAGGATCTTCTGTGGGATGCTCATGAAAAAACATAAAAAAACCTGAATATTTGTTGCGTTCGGTGGGGCGAAGTGGTGTATTGTGTGGCGAGAGTACATCATTGTGGGAGTGAAGTGCAGTTGAGCGACAACAAAGAGAGTGAATTGGGAGGAATTCAGGGGCTATTCATGGGTGAAGTCACCCATTCCCTGGATCCCAAGAAGCGCCTGACCATTCCGGCCGATTGGCGTGAAAGCGCGGGGGAGCCCCATGGACTCTATGTGTTGCCCGATTTGGATGGCCGCAATTTCTTAAGCGTCTTTCCCGCGCGGGAAATGGTGCAGCGGATTCAGCGCATCCGAAACCTCTCCATTGCGGATGTCAAAGGGCGTCAGTTTGCCCGGATGCTGGGTTCGCGCTCCCAACTGGCCACCTGGGATACGGCGGGGCGCATCCGGATTAACGACAGCCTTCTGGATCACGCCACTCTGTCCGATCAGATTGTGCTGGTCGGGGCCATTGATCATTTTGAGTTGTGGAATCCGGAGCACTGGAAACGGGATCGTTCGACGCGAGTCGCCGACCTCGGTGAGGCGGCCCGGTATGTCGGTTTCTAACCGGGTTTTAGGAATGAGTTGCGATGAAACATTCAGCCACCAAGTTCATGCAGTTGACCGGCGCCCTGACGGGCTGGAAGCATGCGTTTTCCTGGATGAGGATTCCCCGGCGCAGCGCTGACACGGTCGGGAACATGCTCGATTACCGCCGCGTGGGCGGGGCTGGCGCCAGGATTGCGAGCACCGCAATCAGTCACCATCTGGCGTCGCCGCAGGAGACCCCTCATGCACCGCGCCGTACTTCTTGATGAGGTGATGGCGTGGTTGGCGCCGGGGCCGGGCGGGGTTTTTGTGGACGGCACGTTGGGCGGTGGCGGGCATACGCGGGCGATGGCCGCGGCGGTCGGTCCGGCGGGCCGGGTGCTGGCGTTGGATCAGGATGCGGGCGCGCTGGAGCGGGCCCGGGCGAATCTGGGCGGTGTCGAGGATCGTTGCCTGCTCGTGCAGGGAAGCTTTGCGAGGCTGGACGAGGTGGCGGCGGCACACGGGATTGCGAACGTGGATGGCGTGCTGCTGGATATCGGGATTTCATCGGATCAGTTGGACGACCCGGAACGCGGGTTCAGTTTCATGCGGGACGGCCCGCTGGACATGAGGATGGATCAGAGCCGCGAGGAAACGGCCGCATCGTTGTTGAACACGCTCGGGGAGGATGCGCTTACGGACATCCTGAGGCGGTATGGCGAGGAACCCAGGGCCCGCGCGATTTCGCGCCGGGTGGCGCAACAGCGGAACCGGGAACCGTTCGCGACGACCGGTCAGTTGGCGGATCTGGTCAGGGAGGTGTACGGCGGGCGGCGCGGGCGTATCCATCCGGCGACGCTGACCTTTCAGGCGCTCCGGATCGCCGTGAATGGCGAACTGGACGCGCTGGCGCGGGGGCTGGAGGCGGCGCTCAGGATACTCGCGCCGGGTGGCAGGATGGCGGTGATCGCCTTCCACAGTCTTGAGGACCGGCTGGTGAAACAGTTTTTTGTGGAACATCAGGGACGGATGGAGTCCCTGCCGGCGGGCGGCCAGAAATGGGTTGGCGCGCTCCCGGAAATGAGGATTTTAACCCGGAAACCGGTGATGGCGACAGACCGGGAATGTCAGGAAAACCCGCGGGCACGATCCGCGAAGTTGAGAGTGGCGGAGCGAAAGGACTAGACGATGGCGAAACGAAACAAGAAAAAAGGGCAGGCGAATTTCCCCCTTCCGATCCCCCTGGTCATCCTGGTTCTGATCCTCTCCGGATTTGCGCTCATGTACGTCTGTCTCCAGGGCCGGACCGAAAAATTGGGCCGCGAAATCAAGGCGCTTGAAACGGCCCGGGATAACCTGCGGGATCAACTCGTCCGGGAACAATGCGAATGGGCAAGACTGCAATCCCCGTCCGCCCTGGAACATTCCCTCAAGGCGCATGGCCTCGCGATGACCTGGCCGAGCCGGGATCAGATCGTCCGGATTCGGTACCCCGGAGGCCGGGATTCCCTTCAGGGTCTTGAGGGTCGGCCGGCTTCGCGACTGGCGCGGGCCGACAGGGTAGCGATGAATGACTGAGCCTCGTGGATCAACCCCGTTCATCATCATTGTTGCGCTGCTGGGCGCGGCCATGGTGGGGTTGGTGGTGCGCCTGGTGGTGTTGCACCTCGGGGGGGTTGAACAGGACCGGGCCACGGCGTCCAAGATGCGCACCGTCAAACGGACCCTCTCGGTTCCCCGGGGGCGCATTCTGGACGGCAGTTCCGCCTCCGGCATTCTGGCGCTGAACATCGGCGTCAAGGATATCTGGGCCGATCCCCGTCTGTTGACCGCCAGCAACCGTGTGGCGATCACCGTGAACCGGTTGGGCGCCCTGCTGGAGTTTGATCGTCCCGAGGTCACGCTCCGGCTTACCAAAACCAACAGCGAGTACGCCGTCATCGCCCGGAAAGTGCCCGATGAAACCGCCGAACGGGTCGCGGCGCTGAAGTTGCCCGGCGTCCATTTCGACGAGACCACCACGCGCTCCTATCCCCAGAATCTGATGCTTTGCCATGTGCTGGGTTTTGTCAACAGCGACGGGGTTGGCTCCAGTGGAATCGAACAGCTCATGGAAAAATATCTGAAGGGGAGTCCCGGCTTGATCGAGAGCCGGCTGGACGGGCGCCGGCGGGAAATGGTGGATCGCCGGGTTCAGGAAATCCCCCCGAAGGACGGCGCCGATGTCGTGCTGACGATCGATCAGAATCTCCAGTACATGGTCGAGAAGGCGCTTGACGCGGCCATGGAGCGGAATCGATCCAAGGCCGCATTTGTGATCATGCAACGGATCAAGACCGGCGAGATTCTCGCGATGGCCGGCCGGCCGGCCTTCGATCCAAACCGATTCCGCGAGGCGCGGGACGTTCAGAAACTGAACCGGGCGATCGGGTATACCTATGAACCCGGTTCCACGTTCAAGGTCACCGTCATCGCGGCGGCCTTGAACGAGGGGATTGTCACCCCCGAGACCGACTTCAATACCGAAAATGGCCGCTGGCTTTACCAGGGAAAAATCCTGCGCGATTATCATTCCTATCCCCACCTGAACGTCGCGGATGTCCTGAAGAAATCAAGCAACATTGGCGCGGCCAAGATCGCAATCATGCTGGGCGATCAACGCATGGAACGGTATCTGCGCAATTTCAACATCGGAGGCAAACTCGGAATTGATCTTCCGGGCGAGGAGGGCGGCATTCTCGCGCCGGGATCCAAGTGGTCGGCGATCAGTTCCAGCCGGATCGCGATCGGGCAGGGCGTCGCGGTGACGGGACTTCAGATGCTCGGGGTGTTGTGCGCCATCGCGAATGACGGCATGACGATGAAGCCTCACGTGATCAAGGAAGTCATTGCCGCGGATGGAACCGTGTTGTTGCGCCGCCAGCCCGAGGTGATCGGCCGCCCCATCAGACCCGACACGGCGGCCCTGATGCGCCGCCTGCTGGGCCGGGTGTGCGAGGAGGGCGGCACCGGCACCAAGGCGAATGTGGAGGGATTCCGGGTTGCGGGAAAAACCGGAACGGCGCAGAAAGTCATCGCCGGGCATTATTCCGAGACGGATTACATGGCGTCCTTTGTCGGCTTTCTGCCCCTGGAAAATCCCGAGATCGGCATGATTATTGTCTTTGATGAACCGCAACCGCTTCACACGGGGGGCGCGGTGTCGGCGCCTGTTTTCGGCGACATCGCCGAACAGGCGGTGCGATACCTGGGACTTCAACCGGCGGAAGGATCCGCACCGGTTCCGGCGCCGCGCCGCGCGGATTCGGGAAGTAATGAGACATTCTGATGAAACTCTCCGATATACTTAAAAAAGTGAGCCACCTCGGGGTTCGCGGCAACACGGATCGCGTGGTGTCGGGACTCGCCTATGATTCCCGGAAAGTCGCGACCGACAGCCTGTTCGTGGCGATTCCCGGCGCGAAGCATGACGGGTTTGAGTACATTGAGGATGCCTTGAAACACGGGGCCGGTGTCATCGTATCGCCTCATGGACGGTTCCCGAACCGGGATGTGACGCATGTCCAGGTGGCCGATGCCCGGCGCGCCCTGGCCGACATGGCCGATGTCTTTTACGGACACCCCAGCGGCAAACTCAAGGTGGTTGGCATCACCGGAACCAACGGGAAAACCACCACGGCCTTCATGGTTCGCGACATCCTCAAGGCCGCCGACCTGACTCCCGGACTGATGGGGACGGTCCAGTATGAAATCGGCTCGCGTATTCTGCCCGCCACGCGAACAACGCCGGAGTCATCGGACATTCAGGGCTATTTCGACCAGATGCTCCATGCCGGATGCCGGAGCGCCGTGATGGAGGTTTCCTCCCACGCCCTGGAGCAGGATCGTGTGAGAAACATTGATTTTGACGTGGCCGTGTTCTCCAATCTCACCCTCGACCACCTGGACTATCATGAGACCATGGAACGGTATTACGAGGCCAAGCGGCGGCTCTTCACATCCCTGGGCGGCGGATCCAAGAAGGCGGTTGCCGTCATCAATCATGACGACGCCTGGGGACGCCGCCTGATAACCGAACCCGGCATTCAGGCCGAGGTGTTGACCTTCGGGTTCGAGGAGGGCGCCGTATTCCGCGCTGTGGATGTGGCGATCGGCCCGACCGGAAGTGAGTGTACCATCCGGAGTCCAACGGGGGAGAGCCGGGTTCATATTCCTCTGCTGGGTCGGTTCAATCTTCAGAATGGGCTGGCGGCTTATGTCGCGACCCGTGCCCTGGGTGTGGACAACGACACCGTGATCCGAGCCCTGGCCCTTCGCGTGGCGGTTCCCGGCCGGCTCGAGGAGATTGCCACGCGGCGGGGGTGGCGTGTTTTCGTGGACTATGCGCACACGGATGACGCCCTTGCCAATGTTCTCGAAACGCTCCGCCGGTTTACTCCGGGCCGCCTGATTGTGGTCTTCGGCTGCGGGGGAAACCGAGACCCGAGCAAACGTCCCCTCATGGGCGCGGTGGCCTCGCGTTTGGCGGACATCACGATTCTGACCTCCGACAATCCCCGTGATGAGGCGCCGTCGGCCATCATCGACCAGATCCGCGCCGGGTTCGATGACCGGACACACAGCGAGGTGGTCGAGGATCGCGCCAACGCGATCAACATGGCGCTGTCGCTGGCGCGGGAGGGCGATGTGGTTCTGGTGGCCGGGAAAGGGCACGAGACGACCCAGGAATGCCGGGGCGCCTATTCGTTGTTTGATGACCGGCAGGTTGTTCGAACCCTGTTGCAGAGAATGGAAGGGTGACCGTGGACGTGTGTTTTGATCCCGAAGAACTGGCGTCATGGTGCAACGGAACCTGGACCCGGATTCCCCGCGCCCCCTTGTCCGCCGTGGTTCATGACTCTCAGAAAATCATTCCCGGATCCCTGTTTGTGGCCATCCGGGGCGCCCATTTCGACGGGCATGATTTCGTTGGCCAGGCAGGAAAAGCCGGGGCGGCGGCCGCCCTGGTGCGCCGTGCCCGCGCCGGTGACCTGGCGGGACTGGGCCTGCCGCTGCTGGCGGTTGACGATACCGCCCTGGCGCTTCGCGACCTGGCGACCGGATATCGACTGAAACTGGGACTCACGGTGGTCGGCGTGACCGGGAGCGTCGGCAAGACCACGGTCAAAGAGATGATCGCCTGCCTGCTCGAGTCGTCGATGACCACGGCCCGGACAAAAGGAAATTGGAACAATGAAATCGGCCTGCCCCTCAGCATTCTGGCAATCCCCCCGGGGACGAAGGTGGGGGTGCTTGAGTTGGGGATCAGCCATCCCGGCGAGATGACTCCCCTGTGCGCCATAGCCCGGCCCGATTGGGGTGTCATCACCACTGTGGGGCCGGTGCACCTGGAGTTCTTCGACTCGGTGAGCGCCATCGCCGACGAAAAAGGAACGTTGCTGAGTTGTCTTCCTGCCGGTGGAACGGCCGTGTTAAGTCTGGATGAACCCCACTTCGAACACCTGAGCAGAGTGTCGCCGGGAAGGGTGATCACGGTGTCGCTGCATCCCGAAAAAAAAGCGGATTATGTCCTGATCCGGGAGGATCGCTGTTCCGGTGAGTGTGAAGTGGCCGACCGGGTGGATGGCGGGATTCATGCCTTTCGTCTTCCGGCGCCGGGCGAGCATAACCGGCATAATGCCCTGTTGGCGTTGGCCGTTGCGCGCGGCCTGGGAGTGACATGGGATGCCCTTGCGGACGCGTTCACCCGGTATGTGGCGCCAGCCATGCGATGGGAGCGGCAGGAGGCGGGCGGACTCACGTTTATCAACGACGCGTACAATGCCAATCCGGTCAGCATGACGGCCGCCCTCAAGACGTTTGACGAGATGGATGTGGCGGGGCGAAAATGGCTGGTGCTGGGAGACATGCTTGAACTTGGGGCGGGCGGCGTTGACGCGCATCGGGCCATCGGGCGGATCGTGGCGGGCGGAGTGTGGGCCGGTCTGGTCACGGTGGGAGAATTGGGATCGTGGATTTCCGAGGGAGCGCGGGCGGCCGGGATGCCGGCGGCCCGCGTGAACGTTTGCGAAAGCGTGGCCCAGGCCGTCACGGTGTTAAAGGAAAAGGTTGTCAAAGGGGATGCTCTGTTGATAAAGGCATCACGCGGAATACGGCTTGAGACGGTCATTTCCGCCATGAGGGACGGGATGGGGAAGGATTGCTGAGATGTTTTACTATCTGTATTTCCTGAGTCACTGGATATCCGAATTACGGGTGTTCAAATACATCACGGTCAGAACCCTGGCCGGGGCGGCGACGTCGTTTATCCTGTGCGTGATACTGGGGCCGTGGGTGATCCGGATGCTGCGCAAGTTCAAGATCCAGCAGTATGTGCGAAAAGAGGAGGCGCCGCCGCTTCATGTCTTGCATGGCGCGAAGGAAGGCACGCCGACGATGGGCGGGATCCTGATCATCGGATCGGTAACCATGTCCACCCTGTTGTGGGCCAATCCCGCGAATGTCTTTATTCTTCTGACTCTCCTGACCTTTGTCTTCATGGGGATGGTGGGCTTCATTGATGACTTCGCCAAACTGAAGGGAAAGAGTTCGAAGGGGTTGAGCGCGAGGGCCAAGTTCAGGTTGCAGCTCCTGTGGGGCGTGCTCATGGGGGTCGCCTTGCTGGTGATTCCCGCGACGCGGGAACATGCCCGGCAACTCATGGCGCCGTTCTGCAAGGGCCCTGTGATCGAGGATATGGGGGTGTTCTTTTCCATCCTGTTTGTGACGATCATCATTGTGGGCGCCAGCAACGCCGTCAATCTGACGGATGGTCTGGACGGGTTGGCGATCGGGTGCAGCAGTTCGGTGGCCATTGCCTATCTGGTGATGGCGTATGTCGCCGGGCACAAGGCGTTTGCCGAATACCTGTTCCTGCCTCATGTTGTCGGCAGCGGTGAACTGGCCGTGTTCTGCGGGTGTCTGCTGGGCGGAGGCCTGGGCTTTTTGTGGTACAACTGTCATCCCGCCCAGTTGTTCATGGGCGATACCGGCAGTCTGGCGCTCGGTGGCGCCCTGGCGATGGTGGCCATTTTGATCAAGCAGGAACTGACGCTGGTGATTGTGGGCGGGGTGTTTGTGATGGAGGCGGTGAGCGTGATCCTCCAGGTGGCGTCGTTCAGGCTGAGGGGCAAGCGTATTTTTGCATGCGCCCCGATTCATCATCATTTTGAAATCCGGAAATGGAGCGAAACCCAGGTCACGATCCGATTTTGGATCCTCTCCATCCTGTGCGCGTTGATCGGCCTGGCCACGCTCAAGATCCGGTAGACTGACGCGAGACACAATGACAGTCCACGGTTCCAGATTTGATCCCCCGGCCTCAGCCCTTGTTCTGGGTTTGGGTTCGAGCGGGGAGGCGGCCGCGCGACTCCTGCTCAGGCATGGCGCCCGCGTCACGATTGCCGATGCCGGAACCGGAGAGGGCCTTGAGGGGAAGGCGGGGGGCTTGCGGGCCGCCGGGTGCGCGGTTCAACTGGCCTCGCGCGATCTGCCGGAAGGAGCCTTTGACCTGGCCGTGGTGAGTCCCGGAATTGCCGACACCGATCCTTGGGTTGTGCTCCTGCGCGCGCGGGGCGTGCCGGTGATCTCCGAACTTGAACTCGGATGGCGCGCCTGCCGGAGTCGCGTTCTTGCCGTCACGGGTTCCAACGGAAAAAGCACACTGGTGAAGGTGTGCCGCGAAGCGCTCGAGGCGGGCGGATGCACGGCCGTGGCGGGCGGCAATTATGGAATCCCCCTGTCCGCGCTGGCCTGTCTTGAACCGGCGCCGGCGTGGGCGGTGGTGGAGGTGAGTTCCTTTCAACTCGAAACCGTGGAGCGGTTCGCGCCCGATGTTGGAATACTATTGAATCTGAATCCCAACCATCTTGACCGGCACGGGACGATGGGCCTCTACACGGCGATGAAGGCCCGGTTGTTTGCGCGGATGAAGGAGGGACATACGGCGGTCATTCCGGAGACGGCGCCGGAGGCGGTTCGTGCGGCGTTGCCCGCCGGGTGCCGGGTGTCCACCTTCGGACTGACTCGTGGAGCGCGCTATCGTTATGAAAAAGGCGTCATTGTGGGGCCGGATCTTGAGGCGCCGGTGTCCGTGGAAGGAACGGTCTTTGACAATGAGGTGATGGGGGTGACGGCGGCGGCGTGTGTGGCGGCTCTGGTGGGCGGCGGGGCTTCGGTTCGGGGCGTGTCCGTTGCCGCGCGGGCCTTTGAACGGCTCCCGCACCGCATGCAGACGGTGGCCACGATTCGCGGCGTGACGTTTGTCAATGACTCCAAGGCGACCAATCTCGCGGCGCTGTCGGCGGGGGTGCGAATGGCCCGCGGGCCGGTTCGTTTAATCGCGGGCGGATTGCTCAAGGAATCCGACTTGGAGTCTGTGAAAAAAAGTCTAGTCAATCATGTGCAAGGGGTTTACATTATCGGCAAATATTCACAGGTCATGGTCAACGCATGGCGGGATACGGTTCCGTGCTTTGAATGTCTTGATTTGAGGGACGCTGTGGATCGGGCCTGGAAAGACTCACGGTCGGGCGACGTTGTTCTGTTGTCGCCCGGGTGCGCAAGTTTTGACCAGTTCAAGAGTTTTGAGGATAGAGGCGAGCAGTTTTCGGGTATGGTAAGAGAGATTCAACAAGGAGAGTAGATAGTGAAAAAGGCGTGGATGATGGGTTCGGTCGTGGTGGTGGCGGGTGGTTTAATGTTGAGCGCGGGATGTGGAACGACACGTCCGATGACCCAGGAGCCTGTGGCGCCTGTGGTGATGCCTCCCTCGATACCTCCTCCGGAAGTGGTGGTTCCCAAGGTCGAGGAAGTGAAAGCTCCGGTTGTCGCGGAGGTTGCCGTGAAGACCTATGTGGTGAAAGCCGGCGACAGCATTTCCCATATTGCCAGCCGTTTCAGAGTTCCGGCGAAGGATATCCTGAAACTGAACAACATCGCCAACGCGAACAAAATCCGCGTGGGTCAGAAGTTGACGCTTCCGGGTTATGTTGACCTGAACGCGCCGGCGCCCGTCAAGAAGACCCATAAGAAGACGGTCAAGACGGCGAAGTCCGGCAAGGCCACCGGCAAGGTTGCCGGCAAGACTGAAAAAGATAAAGTGGTTGCCCCTGTCGATGAAGGCGCGGGCGCCGTGACGCCGGTGACGGCGGTGGTTCCGCCTCCGAAGTCGAACGAGGTGCTCCATGTTGTCGAAGCCAATCAGGACTTGAGTTCGATTGCGATGATGTACGGCGTGCGCGCCGAGGAAGTCATTCGCCTGAACAGTCTGTCATCCCCGGATGTCAAGGTTGGTCAGACCCTGAAAATTCCGCCGCCTGCCGAGTGATGCGGAAAACGCCCACCATCTTAGTGGGCATCGTTCTCTTTCTTCTGGCGCTGGGCATCGTCATGTTGGCCAGCGCCAGTTCTGTTAAGGGGAACGCTGTCTATCGGGATTCGAATTATTTTCTGATCCGCCAGTTGATCTGGCTGGCGGTGGCGGTGGTGGCGGGGACGGTCACGGCGGCGGTTGATTACCACCGCTGGCAGCGCTGGTGGATTCCCCTCAGTGTATTTGCCGGGTTGTTTCTGGTTCTGGTTCTGATCCCGTCGATTGCGCCCAAGATCAACGGGAGTCACCGATGGATTCGTCTCGGGCCGTTCAGCACCCAGCCCTCCGAATTGGCCAAGTTCGCCACGGTGATCATGCTGAGTTCATGGATGGCGACGCGCAAGGGGAAAGCGGGAACGGTCATCGAGGGGATTCTCAAGCCCGGCGCCATGCTGTTGATCTTTCTCGGATTGGTGATCAAGGAGCCGGATTTCGGAACCACCGTGCTGTTGGCGGTGGTCGGGTGCTCGATCCTGTTTGCCGGGGGAAGTCCCGTGCGTTATCTCGGTTCGCTGGCGATCCTCGGGCTCATGGGTTTTTCCCTTGCCGTCATGCATGATCCGGTGCGGGCGGGCCGCATTCTCGCCTTTGTCGAGCCCGAGAAGTATCCGGCGGCCGCCTACCATCTCCAGCAATCGGAGCAGGCGTTCACGTTGGGTGGAGTCTGGGGCGTGGGATTGGGGGAAAGCCTCCAGAAGCATTTCTATCTTCCCGAGGCGCACACGGACTTTATCCTTGCCATCATTGGCGAGGAACTCGGCCTGGCGGCAACGTTGATGGTGGTTTTTCTCTTTGGGGGTTTTCTGATCTGCGGGGCGATGATCGTCCGGCAGGCCCCCGATATCCTCGGACGCCTGATGGCGCTCGGATTCACGCTCATGATCACCGTCCAGGCGACGATTAACGTGGGGGTTGTGACCGGATGCCTTCCGACCAAGGGGCTGGCCCTGCCGTTCATCAGTTACGGGGGATCGAGTCTGATCGTATCCATGATGTGCGTGGGGGTTCTGGTCAACATTGCGAACCAGGCGATTGTGCCCGAGGCCAAGGCCGTTCTCCGGGCGGTTCAGGACAGGGGGCGCTGGTTGTAGGAAACGGAGCGCCACGTTCGGGCGCACGCCATCAGGCGGTTGATCACAGGTGTTTTGGCCTGGGTATAGGCCTCGCGGTTGTTCGCGTAGTGTCGGGCGAGTTTCCGTTTGGCCTCATTGTAGTGTTTTGCCGCCGGGGGATTGGCCCGGAGATAATCACGGAACAGCAGCCACCGATCCCATTGTTCATAACCGGGAGTGACCACATGCAGGTGTTGCAGGGTCGGGTTCCCGCGGGTGAAGAAATGCCGCCCCGGCAGACCATACTCTCCCTTGTAAACATACCCGGCCTTCTCCAATCGCCGGATCCACAGGGGCAACTGCTTGAACGAGGGGATCATCATGGCCATATCAATGATGGGTTTGGCATCCAGTCCGGGGACAGCGGTGCTGCCGATGTGCTCAAGGGTGTACCGGGCGTGTCCAAGGCGTCGGCGCAACCGGAGTTTCTCGCGGTGGTAGCAACGCGTCCAGTCGGAACAATGATGATGTAATTCGACCCTTCCGCTTATGAGGCCGATATTCATGTCAGTCTTTATTCAGGAGCGTTTTGAAATAGGCGAGGGTGCGGGTCAGGCCTTCCTCCAGTTCGATGGCGGGTTGCCAGTTCAGACGGGTTCGGGCCAGGGTGATGTCGGGTTTCCGCTGTTTGGGATCATCGGCGGGAAGGGGTTTGAATTCCAATTTTGATGTTGAGCCGGCGAGCGCGATCACCTTCCGGGCCAGTTCCAGCATGGTGAATTCGCCGGGATTTCCGATATTGATCGGCCCGGTGATGTCGTCCGGACTGTTCATGAGACTCGTCAACCCCGTGACGAGATCATCCACATAGCAGAAGGAACGTGTCTGCTGTCCGTCCCCGTAGATGGTGATGGGCTCGTTGTTCAGCGCCTGCACGATGAAATTGGAGACGACACGCCCGTCGTGGGGATGCATGCGCGGGCCGTAGGTGTTGAAAATCCGGGCGACCTTGATGCGCACCTGATTCTGGCGGTGGTAGTCAAAAAACAGGGTTTCGGCGCACCGTTTGCCCTCGTCGTAACAGGATCGGATTCCAATGGGATTGACGTGGCCCCAGTAGTCTTCCCGCTGGGGATGGATTTCCGGGTCGCCATAGACCTCGCTGGTGGAGGCCTGGAGGATTTTGGCGCGGACGCGTTTGGCGAGGCCGAGCATGTTGATCGCGCCGTGCACGCTGGTCTTGGTGGTCTGCACGGGATCGTACTGGTAGTGGACGGGCGAGGCGGGGCAGGCCATGTTGTAAATTTCGTCCACCTCCACATAAAGGGGAAAGGTGACGTCGTGGCGCATCAGTTCAAAGAAGGGATGGCGTAGCAGGTGCGAAATGTTGGCTTTCGAGCCCGTGAAATAGTTATCGGCGCAGATGACCTCGTGACCCTGGGCCAGAAGCCGCTCGCAGAGGTGGGAGCCCAGGAAGCCGGCGCCGCCGGTGACGAGGATGCGTTTGGAGGTGAGTGTTTTCATGATGTGGCGCTCCGGTCTTCCAGGGTGGCGAGGCCTTCACGGATGGCATATTTCGTGAGGCCGGCAATATTGAATATGCCCAGTTTTTTCATGATGTGTTCCCGATGGGTTGAGACGGTCTTCTCGGCCACCTGGAGTTTGGCCGCAATGCCGTTCGTATCAAAACCGTCGGCCAATAATTTCAGAACTTCCCGTTCGCGGTCTGACAGGCACGAGAGGGAGGTGTCGGCCGTAATCGTCTGTAATTGTCGGCGGGTTCCGGAAGGAATGGTGACCCCGGGACTGAAATAGGTCTTTCCGCCGGCGACCATCCGGATGGCGGTAAGCAGTTCCCTGGCCTTGGAACTTTTGAGGACATACCCCGAGACTCCGGCGTCCAGCATAAGCGAGACGAACTGGTGATGGGTATGCATCGAGAGGGCGATGATACGGGTCTTGGGAATCTGGCTCAAGATCCGGCGGGTGGCGCCCGGTCCGTCCAGGTTGGGCATGGTAATGTCCATGACAATCACATCCGGCTTGACTTCCAGGGCCATCCGGACCGCCTCCATTCCATCCCCGACATCCGCGACAACTTCAAACTCCGGATCCGCTTCCAGCAGGGATCGGAAACTTTCACGGACAATTTTATGATCGTCCGCCAACATGATCCGAATGGGCATGGTCGTGTTTTTCCCTTCTTTGTTACACCCCCGGTCAGGACTGCATACTACCGGGAAAAGGGGGACACCTAAAGTGTTATTCGCCCGGCGGGTTATTGGATCCGGTTCACGCCTCCCCGGTTTTGCTCCATGAATCCTTGAGTGGCACAATCTGGTTGAAGACAGGGCTTGGCGTCCGGTGATCCCGGCTGTCGGCAATGAAGTACCCCTTGCGTTCAAACTGGAAACGCGCTCCCGGCGCGGCCTGGGCGAGCGAGGGTTCCACGACGGCCCGGACGATGTTCAGGGAGGCGGGATTCAGGTTGGACTTGTAATCCACACCCTCGGGCACCTCCTCGGGATGCTCCACCTTGAAGAGCCGGTCGTACAGGCGGATCTCGGCGGGGAGGCCGTGGGTTGCCGAGACCCAGTGGATGGTGCCCTTGACCTTGCGGCCATCCGGCGCGTTGCCGCCCCGCGTGGCGGGATCATAGGCGCACCGGATTTCGGTGACTCGCCCCGTCGTCTCATCCTTGGTGAATCCGGTGCAGGTGATGAAATAACCATACCGCAGGCGAACCTCTTTTCCGGGGGCCAGTCGGAAGTATTTCTTGGGGGAATCCTCCCGGAAATCGTCGGCCTCAATATAGAGTTCGCGGGAGAACGGGATGGTGCGCGAGCCGGCTGCGGGATTCTCGGGGTTATTGACGGCGTCGATCCATTCCACCTGGCCGGCGGGATAATTCTCGATGACGACCCTGACGGGATCGAGCACAGCCATCGCGCGAGGGGCGCTCTTGTTGAGTTCCTCCCGCAGACAGAATTCCAACAGGGCGATGTCGGTATAGCCATCGAACTTGGTCACCCCAACCCGCCGGCAGAATTCGCGGATCGATTCGGGGGTGAACCCGCGCCGACGCAGCCCGGTGATCGTGGGCATGCGCGGATCATCCCACCCCGTGACAAGACCGTCACGAACGAGTTCAAGCAGTTTGCGTTTGCTCAGGACGGTGTAGGTGACATTCAGCCGGGCGAATTCGATCTGGCGGGGTTTCGGATCAAACCCCAGTTCCTGGATGAACCAGTCATACAGCGGGCGGTGCACCTCGAATTCGAGCGTGCAGAGCGAGTGGGTGACCTTCTCCAGGGCATCCTCAATGGGATGGGCGAAGTCGTAGGTGGGATAGATGCACCACTGGCCTCCCGCCCGGTAATGATGGGCGCGCATGATACGGTAGATGACGGGGTCGCGCAGGTGGAGGTTGGGCGAGGCCATGTCGATCTTGGCGCGAACGCACAGGGTGCCATCGGGGAATTCCCCGGCGCGCATACGGGCGAACAGGTCGAGGCTTTCCGCCACCGGGCGGTTCCGCGAGGGGCTTTCCTTGCCGGGTTGGGTGGGGATGCCGCGATACTCCTTCCATTGATCCAGGGTCAGTTCGCAGACATAGGCTTTGCCCTTCTTGATGAGCGTGCGGGCGCACTCAACCATCGTTTCAAAGTAGTCGGCGGAAAAGAAAAAATGGCCGCCCCAGTCAAACCCCAACCACCGGACATCGTTCTTGATGCTGTCCACATACTCCATGGTTTCCTTGGAGGGATTGGTGTCATCCATGCGCAGATGGCATTGTCCTCCAAACTCCATGGCGGTTCCAAAGTCGATGCAAATGGCCTTGGCATGTCCGATATGCAGATAACCATTGGGTTCGGGGGGGAACCGCGTGATGATGCGGGACTGTCTTCCGGCGGCGAGATCAGCGGTGATGATCTCGCGGATGAAGTCGGAGGGGACGGCGGGTTTATCCGTGTTCATAGTGTGCTCAGCGTGTGATCCAGCCGGGCCAGGCCGCGTTCGCGCCCCATGACGGCCAGGGTTTCATAGATTCCCGCGCCGGTGGTCACTCCGGTGACGGCGATGCGCAGGGGTTGGTTGAGTTTACCTTCGTTGATGCCCTGGGCGGTCTCGGCCTTGCGGATGGCCTGCTCGATGGCGGCCTCGGAGAACTCGCACACGGCCAGGTTATCCCGGATGGTCTGCAGGGCGGCCTTGACGCCATCCTTGCGCAGGGTCTTCTGCACGGCCTTTTCGTCATAGGTGATCGGATCGACGAAAAAATATTTCCAGGCCGCCGCGTCAACAAAGAGAGGCGTGCGGGACTGAAGGAGTTTGCAGACCTTCATGAACAGGGGTTCATCCAGCGAGGACCCCCAGTCCAGCGTGGCCAGATGGCGCCGTGCGCCCTCGGCAAAAACCTCGAGGGGCAATTCAGCCAGATAAAGGCCGTTCATGTGGGACAGTTTCCGGATGTCCATCTGGGCCGGTCCGCTTTTGACGCGGTCGAGCGTGAAGGCGGCGATGATGTCGGGGCGGGTCATCTTCTCGCGGTCTTCGCCCGGCGACCACCCCAGCAGGGTCAGGTAGTTGAACAGGGCGTCCGCCGAATACCCCATCTCGCGGAACTGGCCGACATAGGCGGCGCCGTCGCGTTTGGAATACGGCTTGCCCTGGGCGTTGACGATCATCGGGAGATGCGCATAGCGGGGAACCGGCGCGCCCAACGCCTGATAGAGGGCCACGTGGCGGAACGTGTTTTCGACATGATCATCCCCGCGGATGATGTGTGTGATGCCCTGGGTGATGTCATCCACGACATTCGCCAGGTGGAAGACGGGTGAGCCGTCGGATCGGACGATGACAAAATCCTTCATGTCATCGGCCTTTTTCAGAAGGTCGCCCTTGATTTCGTCGTGGAAACCCATATCGGTTCCCGGCATTCTGAAGAGGATGCACTCGCCCTGGCCGGTGCCGCCCTTGTCTTCCTTGTAGGCGTGGCCCGTTTTGAGCAGGCGTTCGGCGGCCTCTCGGTGCCGGTCGTGCTGGGTGGATTGATAGAGGGGGGCTTCGTCAAAGGAAAGACCGAGCCACTCCATGGCGCCGAGGATGGTCTGAACCGCTTCAGGGGTGGATCGTTCGCGGTCGGTATCCTCGATGCGCAACAGGAACTGCCCCCCGTTATGACGGGCAAAGAGCCAGTTGAAAATGGCGGCCCTGATGTTGCCGATATGGACCTGCCCTGTCGGACTGGGCGCAAAACGAACTCGAACACTCATGGAATCCTTCTCTTTCTCCAGAAAAAACGGGGTCACGGTATCATAAGGGTGGGGGCAGGTGTAGAATAAAGTAAAATGATACCAGTTAGGTGTCATTTGTGTATTGACGCAGATCTGAAAAGAGCGTTATAGTCCGGGTTGAAATGATTGGGAGAGAGGGTTGGGCGAAAGGATGGGCGTTTATGTGGGACTATACGGGCAAAGTTATGGATCATTTCCGGAATCCCCGGAATGTGGGTGTGATTGAGAATCCCGACGGCGTGGGCGAGGTCGGATCGCTGGCCTGCGGGGATGCGCTCAAACTGATGTTCAAACTGGATAAAGAAGGCCGGATTGCCGAGGCGAGATTCCAGACGTTCGGTTGTGCGAGCGCCATCGCCTCCTCCTCGGCCCTCACCGAAATCGTCAAGGGGATGACCCTTGAGCAGGCGGCGAAAGTGACCAATCAGGACATTGCGGAGTATCTGGGCGGACTGCCTGAACAGAAGATGCACTGTTCCGTGATGGGGCGCGAAGCCCTGGAGGCGGCCATTGAAAATTACCGGAGCGGGAGTACCGCGAAAAAAATCCTGGGCGGCAAGGTGGTCTGCAACTGTTTCGGCGTCACCGAAGAGGAAATCGAACGGGTGATCCGGGAGAATGGACTGTCCACAATCGAACAGGTAACCAACTACACCAAGGCCGGCGGGGGATGCGGCAAGTGCAAGCCGGATATTGGGAAGCTTCTTGAGAAGGTGGTTCTTGAGCGTCTTGAGGCGGAGCGCAAAACCGGCGCCAAGACCGCGACCCGAAAGATGTCAGTGATGGAAAAAATCCGGCTGATCGAGCAAACCATCGAGCGGGAGATACGCCCGCTATTGAAAAAGGACGGCGGGGATATCGAGTTGATTGACGTGGAGGGGAACCGGGTCAAGGTGGCCCTGCGTGGAATGTGCGCGGGTTGCAATGTGGCTCATTTCACGCTGAAGGACGTGGTTGAAGTCAAACTCAAGGAATTTGTCTCCAGCGACCTGACGGTCGAGGAGGTGCGGGAATGAAGACCGTCTATCTGGACAACAACGCGACGTCGTCGGTGGCGCCCGAGGTGATTGAGGACATGCTCCCCTTTTTCCGGGATCAATGGGGCAATCCCTCCAGTATGCATGTTTTTGGGGGCCAGGTGAAGAAACCCCTCGACCGGGCTCGGGAACAGGTGGCGGCGCTGATCCATGCCGACCCCTCCGAGATTATCTTCACCAGTTGCGGAACGGAGAGTGACAATGCCGCGATACGGGGAGGCGTCGAGGCGGCGGGCCCGAAATTCAACGTGGTGACAACCCGGGTCGAACATCCGGCGGTCCTGGGCCCCTGCCGGTATCTGGGGGAGCGTGGCAGGCGTTTGCACGAAATCGGCGTGGATTCATCAGGCCAGTTGGATCTGGTTCAACTGGGGGAGGCTTTGCGCGACGGCCCCGCGCTGGTGAGTATCATGTGGGCCAACAACGAGACCGGGGTCATTTTTCCCATTGACGAGATTGCCCGGATGGTCAAGGCGGCGGGCGGGGTGTTCCATACCGATGCCGTTCAGGCGGTTGGAAAATTGCCGATTGATGTGAGGAAAATTCCCGTCGATATGCTTTCCATATCAGGCCATAAACTTCACGCGCCCAAGGGGATAGGAGTTCTTTTTGTGCGCCGCGGAACCCGGCTTCAGCCGTTTATGCTTGGCGGGCATCAGGAGGATAACCGGCGGGCGGGAACGGAGAACGTTCCGTATATTGTCGGACTGGGTCGAGCCGCCGAGTTGGCGCGTGAGGCCATGGCGACGGAGATGACGCAGGTTGCCACCTTGAGGAACCGGCTGGAGGCCGGGCTCTTGGCCACCTGTCCGGATACCTGCGTGAATGGGGATCGCGTAAACCGTTTGCCCAACACGGTCAACATCAGTTTTGAGTATATCGAGGGTGAATCGATCCTGTACATGATGAGCGATGTCGGGATCGCGGCCTCGTCCGGTTCGGCCTGCACCTCCGGTTCGCTGGAGCCGTCCCATGTCTTGCGCGCCATGGGTGTGCCCTTCACCGCCGTACACGGGTCTGTCCGGTTCAGCCTCAGCCGGTACACGACACGCGATGAAATCGATTACACCCTGGATCGCCTGCCGCCGATCATTAGTCGCCTGCGCTCCATCTCCCCCTTCGTGAAGAAATGTACACCCCATATGGCATCAGGGTTTCCCTGATGGCAGAATCAGTAGTTTCCCCGCTTGCGTTTTTCCGGTGGAGGCGATAACGAATTGATCAGTCTGGCGTGAGTTTCCGGTTAATAAAGAGGCCCCAAAAATAAGCCTTTTTTGAAAACAATTCTTGCCACATTCTCTCTGAGTACTGTATTAATTGAGAGGTGCCGTCTGTTTACGCGCCGAACGGGGAATGAGGAGCCGGGGGATACTTGAATATTCTTGAGGAACTACTTAGGGAGATGTGTGAGCGGAAGGCATCCGACCTTCTTATCACGGTTGGCACATCCCCTCAGTTGAGAATCAATGGGAGTCTGACGCCGACAACCCATCCTCCCATGGACAGCGGCATGATTGAGCGCCTGGCCCATGAGGTGTTGGGGGATCACCGGATGAAGGTGTTGCAGGCCCGCAAGAGTGTTGACTTCTCAAAGGGTTATGAGGGGTTGAGCCGGTTCCGGTTTAACTTCTACTATCAGCGGGGATCGGTGGCGATCGCCGTCCGGGTCATTCCTTTTAAGATCCCCGCCTTTGGGGAACTCGGCCTCCCGGAAGTGGTCAGGGAGTTTGCCCTGAGGCCGCATGGCCTGTTGCTGATCACCGGCGCGGCGGGAAGCGGGAAGTCCACGACGCAGGCCGCCATGCTGGATTATATCAACGCCAACCGGCGGCTTCACATCGTGTGCCTCGAGGATCCCATCGAATACCTGCACCATCACAATCTCAGCGTCATTGACCAGCGCGAGATCGGCGAGGACGCCCATTCCTTCGCGGAAGCCTTGCACAGTGTCTTCCGCCAGTCGCCCGATGTGATTATGGTGGGCGAAATGAGGGATCTGGAGACCATCCAGTTGGTGCTGAGTCTGGCCGAGACCGGACACCTCATCATGGGAACACTCCATACCCAGGACACGACCCACGCCATCAACCGGATCGTGGATGTCTTCCCCCCCGCCCAGCAACAGCAGATTTACACCCAACTCTCCATGGTTCTGGTCGGGATTGTTTCGCAACAACTACTGATCACCAGGGATGCGACCCGGCGGGTGCTCGCGTGTGAGATCATGAACGTGAACCAGGCGATCCGGAACCTGATCCGCGAGATGCAGGTTCAGCAGCTCTATTCGGCCATCCAGACGGGCCGGAACGAGAGTATGATCACCATGAACGATTCCCTGAAATCCCTGTTTGATCGCGGTTTGATTGATTCGGGGACGGCGATGAGCCGTTCGCCGCGGCCAAAGGAATTGGCCCGGATGTTGGCGTTGAAAGGTTAGACTGTTACGAAAGGAACCGTAATTATGAAGGCAATGCAACGAATAAGTGGTTCGGGTTTGGGTCTGCGATGGAGTGTTCTGGCCATGATGGTGGCGGTCAGCCTGGCCTCCGTGATACGGGTGTCGGGTCAGGAGACGAACGTCGTCGCCCCGTCCCAGGGTACGAATTCAGCCCTGGTCACCATCAATGTGGATAACGGGCCCATGGTTCAGGTGCTCAATGCGTTTTCACGCCAGACCGGCCGGAATATCGTGATCGGCTCCGAAGTGACCGGCAATGTCACGCTGCGGGTGACGACGGAGAAACCGTGGCAGGAAGCCCTGGATGTGATTCTGAAACCCTACGGATACGATTATTACATGGTGGGCGACACGATCATCGTTTGCAGCAAGGAGAAACTGCCGAAAGATGTGCCGCTCTATAAGGGCGTGCCGGGATCGTCAACGAATTTCGTTCAGAGTTCGGCGCCTCCGGCCGTGGTGGTGGAACCTCTGGAAGTCAAGGTGATCTCCCTGAAGTACCTGGACGCCTCGGATGTGGATGACTTGATCCGCAATCAACTGTCCCCTCGCGGGAAGACGGGCAAACTTCTGACGCGAAGTCAGAGTTGGAAGGAGCAGTCTGGTGCCGGTGGTAATCTGGGAACCAGTTCCGAAAGTCTGGGTCGCTTACAGCGATTGCAGGAAGAAACAGTCCAAATCAAGGGCAAGACCTTTGTGGTCATCGATACCCATGATGCCATTGTGCGAATTATGGCGGTTCTGGATAAAGTCGACCGGTTTCCGGCACAGATTCAAATCGAGGCGAAATTTGTCGAGGTTTCAGCCAATCTGCTCCGGGATATTGGCGTGGATTGGGGAACGGGGGTGGATGGCAGTGGGAAAACCATTGGAACGTCCGGCGCGGGAAGTCTCTATGCGGCGGGTGTAAGTCAGTCGGGTGGCGGCGTAAAACCGAATAGTTTCAAACCCCAATCCTCCACCTTGTCAGGAACCATTCCTTTCAATACGGGTTTGTCCCTGGCGTTTCAAAAATTGACCGATCTTCAGTTTGCCGTGTTGTTGCATCTCCTGGAGGAGGATTCGTCGTACAATATGTTGTCGTCGCCCAAGGTGATGACCATGGACAACCAGGATGCGGTCATTCTCGTGGGACAGAAATTGCCGATCATCTCGACCACCTTGGATTATTCGACTGTGAATCCGACGCGTACGACGAAATTGGAGAAATATGAGGACATTGGCATCAAGCTCAAGGTTCTGCCCCAGGTGTGTGAAGATAATTACATCAACTTGATTGTCCATCCGTCCGTCCGGGAATTACTTGGATATCAGTCCGGGGGGGGCTCTGGATCGGTCTCGGGAGGATCATCGGGCGCCGAATATCCCATCATTGCGGCGCGTGAGGCCGAGACGCATGTTCTGATTAAAAGTGGTCAGACGATTGTCATTGGCGGGATGATCCGGGAAAAGAAGGAGAATACCCAGATCAAGGTTCCTTTTTTTGGAAATATCCCTCTTCTTGGCGCCTTGTTCCGGCGCGACACGGTGACGACCGAGAAGATCGAACTCTTGATTTTCCTCACAGCGACGGTTCGGAATTCGGACGAGGTGATGGCGGTGAAGACGCCGGATAGTCCGTATATCATCAAGACGGAAAACAAGACCGTGAAGCCTCCGGCGAAACCGTGAGGAACATCAAGAACGCAGCGCGTGGTGTTGTCGGCGTGTCGCCGGTAGGGTCAAGGGACGCATATGGTTGAGTCAAAACTAGGCAAAATCCTTCTGCAGAAGGGACTCGTCACGGAGCCCCAGATTCTCCAGGCTATTGCCCGGCAAAAAGAAACCGGGAAGATGCTCGGAGAAGTCCTGGCGGAACTCGGTTTTGTCTCCGCCGAGAACCTGGCCCGCGCCCTGGCCGACCAACTGGGCGTCCCGTTCTACGAACTCAAGGATGACTTCAGACTTGAAAAGGCCGAGATCAAACTGGTGCCCGAAGCCGTGGCGCGGCGGTATTGCCTGATCCCCGTGAAAAAAGAGGCGGGCCTGGTCATTACCCTGGTCATGAGAGACCCTCTGGATGTCGAGGCCATTGACACGGTTCGCTCCCTGACCCGGATGGAAATCCGCAAGGCGATCAGTTCGGAAGAACGCATCCGGGCCACGATTGACAAATTCTACCGGTCGGATGCCCATCTGGAACGGGATTTGCAGGATATTGCCGAACTTCCGCCGGAAGTGGTGACGGGTGTGGATGTGGAAACCCGGGGCGATGACGATCAATTGATGGTTCTGGCCAATGATGCGCCGGTTGTCAAGTTCGTGAACCTGCTCCTCATGCAGGCGGTGCGGGATCGGGCCAGTGATGTTCATTTTGAACCCGGCGAGAAGGACGTTGCCGTAAGGATCCGGGTGGATGGCCGCCTGCGCGAGATCACGCCGCCGCCCAAGGCCCTTTATCAGGCCATTGCGACCCGCATCAAGATCCTCTCGAACATGGATATTGCCGAGAGGCGTCTTCCCCTGGATGGCCGCTTTAAATTCAAGGTCAACGACCGGATTATCGATGTCCGCGTCTCCTCCCTTCCCGAGGCGCATGGCGAAAAAATGGTGCTTCGGATTCTGGATCGAAAGGCCCTGATCGTGGACATGAAGGACATCGGTCTGGATGACGTCATGCTCAAACGGTTCCAGCAGATTCTGCAGTCGCCGCATGGCATCATCCTGGTAACCGGTCCCACAGGCAGTGGAAAAACCACCACCCTCTATGCCGCGCTGAATTACCTGAGGGATCCGGCCTGGAATATCCAGACGGTCGAGGATCCCATCGAGTACCTCATTCCCGGCATCAACCAGATGCAGATCAAACCCAAGATCGGACTGGATTTTGCCAGTGCGCTCAGGGCCATTCTCCGACAGGATCCGGACATGATCATGATTGGCGAGGTGCGGGATCTTGAAACGGCCCAGATTGCCATGCGTTCATCCCTGACCGGCCACCTGGTGCTGAGCACCCTGCATACCAATGATGCGCCCTCGGCGCTGTGGCGCATGAAGGATATCGGCATCGAACCCTACCTGATCGCGGCAACCATGAAATTGGTGATCTCCCAGCGCCTGGTTCGGGTGATCTGCCCGCATTGCAAGACGGCGGAGCCCCCGTCGGAGGAAGGTCGGCTTTTTGCGGCGGGCATTCTCCCGGAAGCGGCCGGATGGACGTATTATCGCGGCGCAGGGTGCCCGAGATGCCTCAATTCAGGGTACCGCGGACGAACAACGATTTTTGAGTTCATGGAAGTGTCGGACCCGATCAAGGAGATGGTCGTGTCGGGATCCAACTCGGTGGCCATGCGGCGCAAGGCGATGGAACTCGGAATGGCGCCCCTGGCGGAAAACGGGTTGCGCAAGGTTCATAACGGCGTCACAACCATCGACGAAGTCATGAGTGTGTGCTCGGGGGATTAACGGCTGGAGACCATTATGCCAGATTACAGATATTCGGCAAAAGATGACAGCGGACGCGAGGTGGCGGGAGTCTATACCGCCCCGACACGATTCGATGCGCTGACCCAACTGCATGATCGCGGGCTGACCGTGACGGCGATCAGCGATGAGGGAATCGGGGTCGGCGGCATCGATATGGTCAAGGTCGCCGCCAAAAAAGGCCGGGTCTTCGGTCGGGTCTCTTCGTCGGAAAAGGCGATTTTCTGCCGACAACTGTCCATTTCGGTCAGCGCCGGTATTCCGCTCCGGGAATCCCTGGAATCCATCACCGCAGATCTCGATAACGCGGCGTTCCGCCGGGTTCTGGAGCGCGTTTTGAAAAAACTGGACGAGGGCGCCCCGTTTTCCTCCGCCATCATGGGCGAATCCAAGATCTTTGACCGGTTGTTTATCGCCTTGATCCGAACGGCCGAGGAAGCGGGAAGCCTGACCGAGACCTTGAATTATCTGGCAACGTCGATGGAGAAAAACGACAGGTTATCCCGCAAGATCAGAAGCATTCTGGCCTACCCGCTGTTTATCGGAGGGTTTTTCCTCCTGATTTCTGGGATTATGACGATCTTCGTCCTGCCGCAGTTTCAGGATATCTTTAAGGGGTTTGGAAACGACTTGCCGCCACTGACCCGCGCGGTGTTTACAATCAACACGTTTGTGATTCACAATACCCTCTGGATCTTTCTGGGCGTGGCCGCGGCCATTCTGTCATTCATCCTGTATGCATCGACGAAAGCGGGGCGTTTTCAAATCGACGGGATGCTGGTTCGGTTGCCGCTGATCGGGGACATCATTCGCAAACTGGCGGTTTCCCGGTTCTGCCGGAATTTCGGCATCATGATGACAGGGGGTGTTCCCGTGGCAACGGCCATTGAAATTGCAGCCGAGGTGCTGGGCAATAAAGTCATGGAAGCGTCCATGAAGGCCACCCGCGACCGCATCATGGCGGGTAACAACATCGCATCAAGCCTCGACAAGAAAGTGTTCCCGCGATTGGTCGCCCGCATGGTCGGCGTGGGCGAGTCCTCCGGACGCCTGCCCGAGGTGCTGAACAAGGTGGCCGATGTCTACGAGGATCAGGTGGAGGGGACGATTATGGTGGTAATTTCGCTCTTGGAGCCCATAATCATCGCTGTTTTCGGGGGGCTTATCCTGCTTCTCGTTCTGGCCATCTATATGCCGGTGTTCAGTTCGGCAGGACATATGAAGTAGGCGGGAATGGAAGAGGTTTGAATAGTCTTTGGTTGAAACGATCAACAAAGGAGGTGCCGGGTGGAAAACGGGGGATGACGGATTTGCGGAATGATTGAATTTTGTGGTGAAAGTTGGTCGGAAAATAGAAACAAAACACATAGGAGTAGGATCATGAATAGGAAGAATAAGTTGGGGTTTACGTTGGTTGAATTGATGGTGG
>CAYHEL010000002.1:0-7880 GCA_964355415.1 uncultured Verrucomicrobiota bacterium
CAATCAGGTCTGGATTAATAAATCGAACCCCACCCCGCACATAACGGGGCAGAAACTCTTTGGCAAAGGTGGTCTTGCCAGCCCCGTTCGACCCGCCAATAATATAAAGCTCTTTTGATTTCCAATTCATCCTCTATACCCTTCAGTGCCCGCTTGCCACACTTGTATTCTTTTCAAGTTAGTCAATTGTGATGGAAGATTCAAGAAACGGTTTCCGGGTGTCGGATTGCGGAGGGTGCATGACCCAAGGGCGAATCGACAAAATCGACAACAGACAGCCGTCTTGTGTTGACGGCTGTCCCGTGATACGGTGTGGAGCAGTCACGTGAGGTGAGGACATTATGGAGCACACAGGAATCAACAACCCATCTTCATCCACGGCGCGGGAAAGTTCCCGCACCATGCGAATTGATCTGACTCCCGACATACTGGGCGAAAAAATGGCAGGTCATACCCCGGTGGTCGCCCCCCGGCGCCCCACCATCCGCATTACCAAGGCCAAATCCACTGTCAGCACCATTGGCGACTCGGATTTTCAACAACTGCTCCAGAATGTTTACGACGGCGCCGTCATCACCGATTATTCCGGCCGCATTGTTGACACCAATGTGCGGTTGACTCAATTCCTCGGGTATGAGCACGATGAATTGTGCCGCATGGAAGTATTTGCGCTGCTTTACGGCGCTGATGAAACCCTGCTCCCGATGATCCGCGAGAACCTGGCCAATACCCGCTTCGTGTTGCTCCAGGCCTTTTTTGTCCGCAAGGATGGCTCCATTCTGCCCACCGAAACTGCCATTAACAGGCTTTTTTTGTCCGGACAGGATTACCTGTGCTTCTTCGTCCGCGACATTACCCTTCGCCGCCAGTCCGAGGAACAGTTGCGGACCGAACACACGGCCATTCAACTGGCCGGAAGCGGGATTGCCATCGCCGACCTCCAGACACACCTCATGTACGGCAATCCGGCGGCCTTGCGAATGTGGGGGATTGAAACACAGGAAGCCGCCCAGGCGTTGACCCTGTCCGACCTGTTCAGCGACCCGGCCCTCGCGGTAAACATCCTCGAAACGGTATCGGCGACCCAGACGTGGAATCAGGAGGTTGAGGCGCGCCGCTCCGATGGATCCACGTTCTTTGTGCAGGCGGCCGCCACCGCCACATTCAATACCGACGATGAACTGATTGGCATCGTGCTCTCGTTCAATGACATCACCGAGCGTCGCCGTGCCGAGGCGCAACGCGAGCACTACGCCGAACAACTCCGGATCCGAAATGCCGAAATGGTCGCCGACCTCGGAATGGCCCGCGAGGTTCAACTCGCCCTGCTCCCGCGCGAATTTTCCGTGTTTCCCGAAGGCGCCAGCCACGGGGACGCCCTCCTGACCTTCAATCACCTTTACCGGTCAAGCACCACGCTGGGCGGGGATTTTTATTATATTCTGCCCATCTCCGAGCATCAGGCGGGCTTGTTTGTCTGCGATGTGATGGGCCATGGCATGCGCGCCGCCCTGATCACGGCCATCATGCGGAGCATGGTCGAGGAATTGCGCCCGATGGCCGACAACCCCGGCCTGTTCCTCTCCCACATGAACCGGGAATTCATGACCATCCTTCACGATGCCGAGGAATTCATGTTCGTCTCGGCCGCCTATATTCTTTTTGACCTGAAGGAACGGCGCCTTGTGTTCAGCGATGCCGGGCATCCGAACCCGCTTCTGACCAACCGAACCCGGCGCACGGTAGTCCCCCTTCGAAACAAGGAGGAACCCCTCGGCCCCGCCCTCGGCATCATCGATAAGTTTACCTACCCCGTGATCGAACGGCCTCTTGAATTGGGAGACGGCGTCCTGGTCTATACCGACGGCATCACCGAGGTGGAGGGCGCAGCCCGGGAACAATATGGCGAGGATAGACTCTTCGCCAGCGCCAGAACGCATCTGGCATTGCCTCCGAACGAGTTGCTCCCCGCCATAGCGGGCGATGCCGAGACCTTCTCCACAGCATCAACGTTCGATGACGACGTCTGTCTCGTCATAGCGGAAGTTATGAATTTCACGGAGCCCTGAAGAGCCCTTCCTTAAGATTGATTATTTATCTTAAGCCCAGAGTTTCTCGGGATAGACGCCTTTATCCACAAGTTGACGAATCCCCTCCACCACCACCGCCTTGTCCTGCGGATAGGTGACGCCAAACCAGTGTTCGGGCGTGGAGAGAACCTTCACCGAGGCCTTGCCCGCGCCAACGAGTCCATCCACCACCGTGGGCAGAAAGAACTCCGCCTTGGGATTGGTGACGTTATTTTGAAGGAACAACGGAAACTCATGCTGAAGATGGCCGAACAAGGATGGAGTCATCCCCCACATGTTCATGGAAACCACCTCATTTCCTGTCAGGGAAATCCAGCCTCCATGGCCGTCCGCATATCGCGCACCCGTGCCGGTCTTTTCAATATGGGTTCGCTCCACCACATGCGTCATCAGCCCCCGGGGATCCACCTCGCACACACCGCGCGCCACCTGTCCGTGCTCGGACAGCGTATTGCGTAGCGTAAACCCCACCATGCTGTAGTCGCCTGACTCCGGTTTGACCCCCTTCAAAAAGGCCCCCAGCGATTCATAGGAACGACGCCCATAAAAATCATCGGCATTGATGACCGCGAAGGGCCCCTTCACAACATCCCGGCAGGCCAGCACGGCATGGCCCGTCCCCCACGGTTTCTTCCGATCCGTCGGCACGGAGAAGCCGTCGGGTATGTCGGTCATGTCCTGGAACACGAAATCAACGGGAATGTGTTTCTCAAAACGAGCCGATACGAGGAAACGGAAATCCGCCTCGATGTCACGGCGGATCACGCACACCGCGCGGTCAAATCCGGCGCGAATGGCATCATACACCGAATACTCGATGACAATCGCCCCGTTGGGGCCCACCGCCTCGATCTGTTTCAGACCGCCATACCGGCTTCCAATCCCCGCCGCCAAAACCACCAATGTCATGCCCATGATCCCACCCATTCCGATGTGTTACCGGCCGCCTCAGCATCAAAGCAGTCGTCTGGTCAAAATACTGACATCCCGGCTGAAAGGAAGCAAAATAATAGTCCGCCGGAACGGACACGCCTCCCTTGTTTATTTTGCTTGTTCCCGTATTAGGAACAAGTTATATGTCGCACATTAATGAACAACTAATCATTTCGGAGATCAACCATGCCTTGCGATGTCTGCAATTCGTCCCGCGCGGACGCTGTCGTCAAACCCGAGATCATGAGCCTCGCTGTGAGGCAGGGGTTCAACCCCTTCACACTGGGCCTGATTCCGGCCGCCCTCTCCAAGTTGGCCGCGCCGGACTATCCCGCCAAGTGGAGGCGTCAGGCCATGGACGGGATTCTCTCGCATTCCGATTGGACGATCTGCGACACCTGCCTGCCCAAACTGGTTCCTTTCCTGAAGCCCCGCCCCTGGTGGCGTCGCTATCCGGCTTGACCGTCTTCGTTCTCAACTTTTCGGGCAAAGCGCGCCACGACAACAATAAGCCCGACAGCCATGAGAATCAGGGCGACTGTTAACAGGCGCTTTGCCGCGAAGGCCCCGTGACGGCGATCCTTGGTGTACCCGGCTTGCTTTTCCAGCGGACCCGGCGTCCAGATCTGGGCGGCCCCTGCGGGAACCCCGGAAAGCACGGCGCCGACATCATATCGGGGCGAATCGACGCCGTCTCCGCCCAGACAGACCCTGTATTCGGCGTTCGCCCGGGGGAAGAAGAGGGCCTCATAGAGGTTCTCCCGAATAAGGATACGCATGACCCCCAGTGGAGGATTGTCCAGATTCCGAAAAGTCAGCCGGTACCGGCGGAACCGGGTCTCGCAAGGCAGGTTCAAGGTCAGATGATCCTGACGGAGGGAGCCGATACGAAGACGGCTGATCTGGCCTTGGGTGATGGGAATCCAGGTTTTGGGCGGGGTCTCGGATTCGCACTCCAGCAGGAGACTCCGGCTGAAGTTCGCGTCGTCAGTCACGAACGTGATGCCGGTAATCGGCTGGCCATGCGTCTTGAGAACCAGAACAGACTCCTGTTTACGGGGATCCTGGGTCGTCTCCACGGATCCGATCTCCGTCTCACGGGTTTCATGTCCGCCGGTCACAAGCGATTCCCGGCGCTCCAAAAATACGATGTGGTTGATGCGAAACGGCTCCTTCAGGAACGAGGTCGCCTCGGTCTCGTTCGAGTCTGTTTGACCCCGGGTCTGGCGGATGATCTGAACGAGCGGAGAGTCCTTTTTCTCCACGATATTGGAAATCTCGATTTTGAACCGGGAATACGCGCCGGGCGTGATCCGGACCTGATCCTTCCGGACATCCGCATACCGGGAATAATCGTAGATGGGCTCATCCTTCGCCAGAACCGTCCACGGTCCGGAATCCCGGCTCCCGCTGACCGTTACCAATTTCTCGAAATTCCGGATTCCCGACTCGAATTGAATGGCACAGGGCATGTTCGTTGAATCATTCCTGACAACAACCAGTTCAATGATATTGCCATCCCGTTGCCGCAGGGACTCAAAGGAAACCGAATGCCCCGAGGGAACCAGGGATTCCTTCATGGATGCGGGCGCCTTCGGTCGAACCCAATACGGGATTTCCCGGTCAGCCTGATCGAAGAGCCTGAGATTCGCTTTCGCCCCGTCCAGCGCCTCCCAGAAATCCGGAGTCAGGACAAAGGCCCCGATTTCCCCCTGCCGCACGGGAGGCGGCGTGAGACGGCTGGTCAACGGAAACTGGTGCGGGGTGATACCCGCCAACGCGCCCGACGCCGTCACTATTAGACTCAGACAAAGGGACGTGTTCATGGTGTCTCCTTGGTAAATCTCTCGCTTGCCCGCAGATAGACAAAGGCCCCGAGCAGGAGCAGGACCCCCAACGCCAGGAGGGCGATGATCCGGTAAATGACCGGCATCCCTGCCAGATCCGACAGAAAGACCTTCGCCACCACAACGGCAAAAAGGAGGAGTCCGGCGTGCCGCAGTGGCGCGACCGCCTTCCCGATTCCGCCTGCCAGCAACCCGAAGGCAAAAACGGTCCAAAGCACCGAGATACCGCCAGCCTGGAATATCGGAAGTTTCCAGTGAAGCAGTGTGTTCAGTTCAAGGGTGAGATAAATCCAGAACAGAATCAGGGCGGCATATCCGAACAGGGCAGGAACGGCTCGCGGGGTTGACCGTCGGTTGAGGACGAGGGCGCCGACACCCAGCAAGACGAGAACCAACACGAAGTCGAGCCACCGGGCAAGCGCCACAAACAGGGTGTAGTCCACCGGGAAATAACCGGAGTCCGTCACATGCCATCCCGGACAATCAATGAAGAGGGTCTTTCCGATGGCGCCCGCCGTAAAGAACACCAAGGCGCCCAGGTTGATGGCAGAGGCCGAAGCCAGATAGCGGGCGAGGAAGAATACGGCCATCCCACCCCATAACGCCGTCAGGACGGCCGGCCTCCACGCGGGAAACCAGCCGAACATGGCGTGGAACTCACATTGCAGGTAGATGAAAATCCCGAGGGCGGTGGCCCAGAAAAAAACCGGCCGGGTCAGTGCGTCCGGCAACACAACCCCGTCATTCAGGGCCGACAGGTTCGGCACGGACGGCGCCGGGGCCTTCTTCTCCAACCGGAACGCACCCACCACCGACAGGATTGCCACGCCAAATGTCCACAGCCGGGAACTCATCGCATTCCAGTAGATGGCCATGGGCGCGGTGGCTGGCGCAGGAATGGCGTCAAAACGCGGCAGTTCATAACCCACAAGCCGAACCAACGTCACCGCATAGAGAGCATAGCCAAGGTGTTTCAGGAAAGGGCTGCTCATGCCATACCCCAAACGCAGAAACAAGTAGGCCTGCAGAGCCCAGGCGATGGTCAACGATTCCTTCTCCATGGCCAGGGGCATGGTCATCGTGGTGAAGAAACCCGCGAGCGAAATCAGGGCCATCAGCAGGGCGCGATCCCCCAGCCTGCGTTGGATGAAAAGCGCCACGTGCAAAATGAAGTAGAACGCCAGGGCAAGGGTGAGAACCGCCGGATAGGGACGCCCCGCGGCGTCGATGATCAGGGAATAGGCCGCCAGCGCGAACAAGGCGGCGTTGAGGACCAAGTGGATGATCTCCAGAACCGTCGCCGATATCCCCTGCCGCAGGTTGTAGAGGAATACCAGGGTGGACTGAATGATGAAGAAAAGAGAGAGGAAGGTGAGGGCCACAGGGAAGTCCGACGTCTTGTAGAGTTTCAGGGATCCCGCATAGAGGATGAAGGTAAAGAGGAAGCCCAGGTAGTTGAGAAGCCGCCACTGACGGGCGTGCGAGAGGCCCAGAATGCCCAGGTTCAGGAGAATCAGATAACTATACAGCCCGATGAAATTCGCCTGGCCGGTGCTGAGCAGAATCGGGGTGCAGAAGCCCCCGACCATGCCGAAGATGGCGATCAGCATGGAGTCGGCTGCAAGCGCAAGCACCCCGGCGGTGAGGGTCACCAGGATCATCAGGCCGAAGACCAACAGGATTGAATCCAACAGGTGATACAGCGGTCCGAGCGCATACATGCTGAAATAGAGGATGGCGAGGCCGCCCCCCGTGAAGACCTGGCCCAGGATATTCCATTTCCGCCCCAGAAGCCGGATACCACCCGCCAGCATGCCCAATCCAAACAACACGCTCACCGCCACCCGTGCGGTCGGCCCCAGTAGATCGCGCTCAATGGACCATTTGAGAAAGAATCCCACACAGGTTACAAGCACCACCACGCCGATACGGGCAAGCCAGGTTGTCGCCACCGCATATTCCAAGGTGACCCCGCGGGGACGGAACTCCTCGCCCACCAGAAGCCATTGCCCGAGTCGACCCAGAATGTCACCCACCGTTTGCGCAAATTTGGAGGGCGGGGAAGGGGGGACAGGGGAAGGAGCAAGCGGGATCTGCCCCTTTGGCACGGGAGGCGGCAGGGGAAGGGCGGGCGGGACAACCTCACGGGGAACCGCAGGCTCCGGAACGGGAACCACCGGAGTGGTCGCCGGCTCCTCGACGGGCGTCGTCACAACCGGCTTTGGCCGCATCAGTTGATTCACTTCACGCTGAACGTCCAGAATCCGATCCTCGAGGATCGGTAACTGCTTGAGGGCGTGCTTGATGCCGCGAAGTTGAATCACCATGAAAAGACCCAGACAGACCAGCAGAAAAACCTGAAATTCTTCCATTTCAAACACTCCGTTTCTGTTCGTCAACCAGACAATACCCGTCACCGCATCTCAGTTTTCAGCCATTCCAACAACGACTCCCGGTCAGGAAATGTCCCTTCCAGTTGCGCATCGTAAGCCTTTTTCCGCCAGACCCCGATCCCGGGACCTTCCTTGATTCCCAGGGCCATGATATCACGGCCGTTGATCCAGGGCGGCGGAAGAATGGGTTCGGAATCCATCGCCTTGCGAAACTCGCCCAGGTAGCGGTAGTTCTCAAGATCGCCGTGACAGGAGGCGCAATCCAGACGGTGCAGTTCAAGTTCCTGGGGAAATGTGGGCGCCCCCACCAGTCTTCGCAAGGTGGCGCGCCGCATTTTTTTGACATCCACAAACCGCATGTGGTTGCCCACCATGAAGGCAATCGCGTTCAGGTCGTCGTTGGAGAACCGCAACCGGCTCATGAGGGCGCGGGCCGCCTCTTCGCCAATACTGGCGTGACATTCAAAACGCCATCTGCCTTCCTTGAGTTGCGCGGTCGGCGGCTTCCCCACATCGTGAAGCAGGACAGCCCAGGCCAGACGGGTATCGTCCGTCTTCATGGCATTCAGCATCGCCACGGTATGTTCAAATACATCACCTTCAGGGTGAAATTCCGG
>CAYHEL010000002.1:7980-9156 GCA_964355415.1 uncultured Verrucomicrobiota bacterium
ATGGTCTTCCCTGAATCGCTCGCCGGGATTGCCAACCGCACGGATGATGCCTCGCTCAATGTCTTCGAGTCCTCCGGCATAGTCGATCACGATCTGCCGGAAGGGATCATAGAACAGGGCGTTCACCGTGAAATCGCGCCGCCGGGCATCGGTCTCCGGATCAGAGAAGGTAATTTCGCTGGGATGCCTGCCGTCCTCATAGAGGGCGTCCTTGCGGAAAGTAGCCACCTCGTACCAGTTCCCGTCAGCGCAAACCCGAACCACCCCGAATGACTTTCCTACCGCCACGGATCCGGGAAACAGTTCCATCACCGTGTCCGGCACGGCATCGGTGGCAATGTCGAAATCCTTGGCCTGGCGGTTCATGACCAGGTCACGGACACACCCGCCGGCCAGGTAGGCAATGAAGCCTTCAGAGCGGAGCCGACCGACAACCTCCATGGCTCCGGACGCGGCGGAGTGGGATGTGCGAAACGGTAAGGGGTGGGTATTCATAGAGTTATCACCCGCCATTTTGTCATGAAGAATAGGAGCCCCGGCTCAGTTTGAATGCGCGCGGAAGGAGTGTGCCTAAAGACACCGTTTCAACCTCATCGGGAGTGTTTAACGGGGAAAGAAGAATCGGGAAGTCGGGTTCGCAGAATTCGGCGAGGACTTGCAGGCAGGCGCCGCAGGGAGGCACGGCCTTCCCCGTCCCGCCCACCACGGCCAGCATCTTGAACGTGCGTTTCCCCTCCGAAACCGCCTTCAACACGGCCACTCTCTCGGCGCAGACGGTCAACCCAGACGAGGCGTTTTCCACGTTGCATCCGACATAGAGTTTGCCCACTGTGGTTAGAATTGTATCGACTACCGGAAAACGAGAGTAAGGCGAATAACTCTGCCGCGCCGCACGAACCGCCGCCGCCATGAGTCGTCTTGGTAACGGATTCTTTTTCATAGCCTTCTCCCTTTCGCGTTTTCGCGGCTTCGCGTGAAGTAGTCTGCTCTTTACGCGGCCTTCACGAATTCCTGCAACAATCGCGTCAAACCTGGAAGTGCGGCCTTTGCCCCAGCCAGAACCTCCTCGTGCGATAGTAGCGCGCCCCTTCCTGCTGCCGCATTGGTAATACAGGAAAGTCCGGCCACCCGCAACCCGGCGGCGTGCGCGAGAATCGCCTCCGGCACGGTGGACAT
>CAYHEL010000002.1:9256-27885 GCA_964355415.1 uncultured Verrucomicrobiota bacterium
CGGCCACCCGCAACCCGGCGGCGTGCGCGAGAATCGCCTCCGGCACGGTGGACATCCCAACCGCCTCGGCTCCCAATCCGCGAAAGGCCGCAATCTCCGCCGGGGTTTCATAGGAGGGCCCTGTCACCGCCAGGTAGACGCCATGCTCGAGGACGAGCCGCGCCTGCCTGGCCGCCTGATCGAGTCGTGTCCGGTACTCCGGGTCATACACGCCGGTCATATCGGGGAATCGCTCGCCCCAGAACGAATGGTGCGGGCCGATCAGGGGATGTGCCCCCATCAGGTTGATGTGGTCATCAATCACCATCACGGCACCCGTCTTGAAGCGGGTGTTGATTCCGCCCGCGCTGTTGGTGAGGACAATACCCTCCGCCCCCATCACCTTGGCCAGACAGACCGGGAAGGCAATCGGCCCCCCTCCTGCTCCTTCGTACCAATGTCGGCGGCCGGCAAAAACCAGCAACGAAACTCCGCCGTATTCCGCCAGCAGGATCTGTCCCCCATGCCCCGCCACGCCGGGCGCACCCAATTCCGGGATAGAAGCAAAGTCGATCGAGTGTCTCACCTCGAATCCTTGAGCCACCTCGCGCCAGCCGGAACCCATGATCAGCGCCAGTTTGGGACGAAACCCAGCATTTGTATCTCGTACTTTTTCCGCCGCAGATAAAAGGTTGATGATATTCATGTTCAACTTCGTATTCTCAAAGACACACCCTGTCAATCGCTGTTCATTTTCTTCTGCGAACGGGGGGCACTGATGGTCTTGAACAGGGGGCCTCTGTCGGGCTGATCCCAAGATCTGTATCGATCACTTTCAGACGACAATGGCTCGCAATAGAAAGGAAATCCCTGTCGTTGTGCAGAAGGGGCAAGTCGTGCTCAATAGCCACGGCAGCGATCATGCAATCAACGGCATTTCTTATGGTAACTCCTTTTTTTCGGAGTGACCGGTACATTTCCGCCGCCTTCCTGAAGGTTTTCTGCGACATCGGCAAATAGATGAAGGCGTCGAACCGGGTTGATACAGCGCCGTAATCCTTATCCTCCCGGACACCTTGAAGCACTTCAGTCAGAATTACACCACAGATGCAGACATCCTCGTTCGCGCCAATCACACTCTCGAGATGCCGCACTTCAGGCGTGTCATGTCCCTTGAAGAAATCAATCCAGACTGTTGTATCGACAAGAGTCATCAGGCGCCTCGTCCCGCCCGCCACAAGGACAGATCACCATCCCAGGAAACAGATCCCTTCAAGTCCAACACCTTTTTTTGTCGGCCATGCCGCAGCAATTCCCGCAAGGCGTAATCAATCAAGGACCGTTGAGTGGGAATCCCAGTCAACTTCTGGCACTTCTGAACGAGAGTCTCATCCAGCACGATGTTGGTTCTTGTCATATCCATCAACTCCTTTATACACATAATATGCTACCGTGATGTGTATGACAAAGGATTTCTTCATTGCCGACGTCCGGTGTGTCCGGCGAACTTTAGCGAGTCTGGACGTCACCGTTTGAGGCGGGAAGCATAGGGGTTCTTCCGGCTTTTCATTTTTGACAGATCATATTCGGCCTTCATGATTTCTCCCACGGATAATATTTTTGTTCGTTCTTGGTTGCGGCACGGGCGCGGGCCCCTCCCCGACGACAAAAGCCTCGCGTACCAACGGAATCGCCTCATCGACACGGGCCCGCGAAGCGGCATGCAGGGTGGCCAGCGGCTGTCCGGCCTCGACCCGTTCGCCAACCTTCATCAACCCCGACAGTCCGGCGGCAAAATCGATCACATCCGTTGTCTTCGTCCGTCCCGCCCCGAGAATGAGGCTGGCACGCCCGATTTTTTCGGCATCCACATCCATCACGATTCCCGCAAGCGGCGCGTTGACATCATCCCGGATGACAGCGGCGGGGAAGCGGCGGGGGTCTTCTATCACGTCGGTCTTTCCCCCGTGCAAACGGACCATTTTTATAAAAATGTCCAGCGCTTCGCCGGACTCCAGTTTGCGGAGAAGAAGGGAGCGGGCAGTCTCCGGCGTCGGCGCAATGCCTGCCAACACGAGCATCTCGGCGCCCAGCAGCAGGGTCAACTCCACGGCATCCTCGGGGCCCCGCCCGCGCAGGATTTCCACAGACTCGATCATCTCGAGCGCATTTCCGACCGAGCGGCCAAGGGGCTGATCCATCCTGGTGATCAAGGCCGTTACCCTTTTTCCCATGGCACGGCCGACCTGAACCAGCGCCCCGGCGAGCGCCCGGGCATCGGCCTGAGTCTTCATGAAGGCGCCCCGGCCGCATTTCACATCCAAAACCAGTCCGTCAATGCCCTCGGCCAGTTTTTTGCTCATGATGCTCGAGACGATCAGGGGAATGGATGGCACGGTGGCGGTGACATCACGCAGGGCATAGAGCTTCCGGTCGGCGGGTACGATCCGGTCTGTTTGTCCGATCATGGAGCAACCACAGTCCCTCAACACGTTGATAAACTCCGGCGCCGTCAACCCCGTGCGATAGCCGGGAATGGACTCCAGTTTGTCCAGGGTTCCCCCCGTAATTCCGAGTCCCCGCCCGGAGATCATCGGAACAACTGCACCGCACGAGGCCACAAGCGGGGCGAGGGGAATGGAAATTTTGTCACCGATCCCGCCCGTGGAATGTTTGTCCACCTTGGGGAGCAGAATCGCGGAGGTGTCAATGACCTCTCCCGACTGCATCATGATCCGGGTCATGGCGGCGGTCTCGTCCGGGGTCATCCCCCGGAAGTAGATGGCCATGGCGAGGGCCGACATCTGGTAATCCGGAATCTCGCCGCGGGCGTAGCCCCCTACAAAGAACTGCAACTCCTCATCAGAGAGGGCTTCTCCGCCGCGTTTCTTCTCGATGATCCATTGCGGGAGCATACTGACTTACTAAAGGGATATTACTCAGCCGACTCCATCGCCTTTTTCATCATGCTTCCAAAATCGAACTTGGGCGGTGTCTGCCGCTTGCGGGCGCCGGTCTGTTCATCTTTCCCATCCTCCTTGTCGGCGGCCTGGAACAGGCTCACTTCCTTGTAGTTTTCGGGGATATCAACGACCACATCACGGGCGCCGATCTTCTTGATCTCGGTCACGTTCATGGAGGTTCGGGTCACGGTGGTTTTCCCCTGCCCATCCGTGGTGGTCTGCGTCGACAGCATTTTGAGGGGCAGCCCGCTCATCTTGCCCTTTTCCATCTGGATCAGTTTGTCCAATTCATCATTCTGGGTCTTGGGCATTTTATTGAACCAGGCGCCAAGCGTCGAGATATCCAACTGGGTGGTGGTCCAGGTTTCCTCGTCCTTGGCGATGGTCATTTCGTTTTTGAACCCCATGACGGACATGGACATACGGTAAGCCGTGCGAAACGTGTAGTGCCGGGTGGAATACCCGAGGATGGGTTCGCCCGCCTCATCAAGCACCTTCTCGATCTTGGGATCCGAGATCTGCATCTTCATCATGCCGCCCATGGCGCCCGCCATTCCCATCATGGCCTCCATATCCCATTTCGTGTACGTCTTGTCCTTGGGCGAAACCATGAAGAACGTCTTACCGGCATCCTGGGTAACCAGATACCCGCCCGAACCGGGTATGGGACCATGGCCCTCGGTGAATTCAACCCGGCCTTTGTCGGCATCGGTGGCCATAACCATCGTATTATTGCCTCCTTGCGCCTGGGCATGCCGCCCCTTGCCATCCCCCTCGGACACCGTTTTGATGGTGAGTTGGTATCCCGCCAAAGCCTGTCCCGCCCATATCCCCGCCGCGATAACCATGACCATCGATTGATTCATTGTGATTAACCCTTTCTGCAATTGACGAACCCGCTTCAATACTTCCAGAAAATCCCGATTAAGAATAGAGAAAACACGTGAATTGGGTAGCGAGGTCACACGAGTATTGAGTCATCGCGGACTTTATTATGACAGAAGCCCCAGCGACAGCAGGGCATAGTAGGTATATTCGCAGTCCGCCGTTCGATCCGCCCAATGCCCGCCAAACCCGCCGTTGTCATGCCAGAGACTTTCCACAAACTCCGTACAGGGATCCCTAACCGTATCCAATGATCGGCTCATCACACTGAGCGCGCAAAGCGCTGTGGCGGTGGACAGAAGGTCCGGAATCGGAGCCAGCGCCGCAGCCCGGAACCCTCCTTTTCGGGAGGCCCGTTTCATGATCGACTCGGCAACCGACGAGTCCGGAACCTCCCCGAGACAGGCCAACATCATCACCTTGGCCGCAAGGGCCGGGGTCACTGACGGCGCCATCGCCTTCAACGCGACGACCAGCGCGCCGGGGTCCCTCATTTCAACCCCCTGCGCCTCATGGGCCTGCACGGCCAAAAAACAGGCATAGGCCGACGACGGGCCTGTATCCACCTTTTCCCGAAACCCCCCGTCCGCACACCGGAAGCGATGGAGGCGCAACAGCGTATCGTCATCCCTCCGCTCCGGCTCAATCCGGGCGGACACGCACGCCAGACACGCCAGGTGCACGAGTTCGGCAACATTGCCCTTCCGTTGTTTTTCCAGGAACCCGGATAGCGCCTTGACGGGAAGAGGTTCGCCAAGGGCAACCAGGGACTGCACCGCAAAGTAAGTGTAGTACAGATCACTCGCGCTGGAACGTCCCCGGAATCCCCCGTCCTCCTGTTGCTGCTTCAGGATGAACCCCACCATTCCGGCGCGGCTCTCGTCGGCCAAGGACAACACCGCGCGCTGCGCGGCATCCGCCAGAACCTGACTGCATGTCTTCATCATATCGGAGAGGTCGCTTCAGTCCTTGAGAATCCGGCCTATGATCTGCTGCAGAACACTCTTGAGCCGGATGTTGCGCAGACTGCTCAGGGATCGGATGGCCTCGCCGCGGTAGTGTTCCAGCAAGTCGCGCGCCTTCCCTTCGGCATGCACGGCCGTGACCGCATTCCGAACCAAGGCCTCGCGCCCGCCGGAGTCACCCTCGTTCCGCCATGCCTGCGCCAGTTTCACCTTCGCCTCGCCCTCCGTCAGTTCATAGGCCAGGGCCAGAAGCAACGAGGGGCGCAGGGCCCGCACGTCGTTGCCGGGTGTTTCCGCCGCGTAGTCCAGCAGATCGTCCCGGATCTGATAGGCAATCCCCAGCGCCTGACTGTAACGTGACAGAACCTCGCAGATATCGTCGCCCGCGCCCTGCGCCAGGGCGCCCAGACACAGGGCGACTTCAAAGGCCGGAGCCGTCTTGAGTTGAAAGATTTCCAGAACCTGCCTTGAGGTCAGCGGCGCCGGATTTCGCATCCAGCAAAGTTCTCCGCCCTGCCCCAGACAGAGGGCGCGGTGTCCGTCAGAGGCAACTTCCAGCATCCGGACTCGCAGTTCGGGAGTGACGGCCGCCCCCGCGATCAACCGGTATCCCTCACCAAGCAGAAAATCACCCACATTGATGGCAATGGGAATTCCCTTCTCCACATGCAGGGTCGGCGCGTCATCGCGAGTGACGTCGCCATCCTCGATATCATCATGAATCAGAGACGCCTTGTGGAAGCACTCCACACTGAGCGCCACGGACTTCAATGCGTCAGACCACGAGCCGTCCGCACCATCCAGGGCGCGGTACACGCAACCGGAGAGAATCGGACGCCAACGCTTCCCGCCGCGGGCCAGCCAGGCCAGGGCCAGGCGCTCCGTCTCGGACCCATTCGTCCCGAGACCGCTTCCGAGCGAATCGGGCGTAAACCAGGAACGCACCGTCGTCCGTATCGCATCGACATCCAGACGCCCCTCCCAGCGTTTGTCGGAGACCAGATGAATGGCCTCCATGACCCAGTCCACATCGACGCTCGTATTCTCGCATCCATCCTTGTCCAGCGGAATGGCCATACCCGGAACCGCGCCGTCGGTCATGTGCGGAAACGCCCGGTCGAGAACCGACATGCAACTGACTCCAATGACGGCATCGACCTTGCCTGCCTGGATCAATTTCGTCACGACCGTGGTGCCCTCCGCGACCAGCACGACATAACCCAGATTTTCGGCTGTGTTCTGAAGTGTGCCGATGGGGCAGTTCCCGCACTCCTCGCAAACAAGTCCAACCTCGTCCATCTTCGCCGGACACTTGTCCTTGGATCGCAGGCAACGCGGCAACAACAAGATGCGCCGCTCATAGGGAATGGCCGCGATGGTGTCCCGCCACGATTCATTGTTCAACACGACCATGATCCAGTCGGCGTACGCGCTGTCCACACCGGCCTCCGCAACAACGGCGGCGGCATGCATCTTGAGATCCTCCCGGCTAAGCGGCGGCACGAGGGCTCGGCGAACCACATAATCACGGATCAGGCCCATCAGGTGGTGGCGGTCATCGCGGGGCGGCGGCACCACGAAACACAGGGACTTCGACGGGGAATGAAGCCCCGCCTCTTCTTGCCGGGTTTCGCCCGCCGCGCGCATGTCCGACCCCGCCCTTTTCATACGGAGACTCCGTCCTCACGTTTCTTCAGCAACAAGGCCTTGCGTTTCATTTTTCGAACCGCCAGCGCCGCGTACACGTTCTCTCCCAAATACTCTTCCACATTGATCCTGGCGTTGGCGCGCACCTTCTCCTCGTCCCTGATCTCCGCCCCGTTGATGGGATCATCCTCGACCCGGGGGAAGATGATGGCGGCCTGTGGGCAGATCCGGGCGCAGGCCGGGCAGTTCGTCTTGCACGCCGCCGGATTCGCCACGGACACCCCTCCGTTCCCGTCGGACTCATAGACTCCAAAGAGGCAGAACTCAAGACACTGTCCGCATTTCGTGCAACGGGAATAATCAATGACCGGAAACCAGGAAATCCAGTCGTTCTTGCCTCCTGCAGAAACACAGTTCTCGCATGTCCGGTCACACGGGACACCTGCAGGCCCCACGGGGGTCGTTATCCTCTCCGACTTCCCGGATGGCGGCGACAAAGCCAGCGCGGACAGAACGGCTTCGGCAGACTCTGCGCGCATATTGAAAAACTCGATTCCGCTTTCCTTCAACGGGGCTCCCGCGCGATGAAAGAGCCACCGAACCGAACGGGGAAAGCAGGCCACGATTTTCAGGGCCTGACGTTTCGCCAAGTCCGCAAGAACCGGATTCCGCTCGGCCGCCATGCCGCAGAGATCCGGCACGACAACCAGATTCACGTTCGCGGCCGTCAATTCCGAAAGGATTCGTTTCTTGCGATCCTCGGGAATCACCTCGCACTGAGAACAATTGCAGAAAAGCACGTCCACTGTATTCACGTATGGCCTTGCACAGGAAAAAGAGTCAGCGCCAACAAGCGCAATCTCACCATGCTACACGAAACTCGTTGCAGGGACAAGCGCATCCAAAGAGCCGCTCGTGTTTTTGCCGTGCGGGCACGATGGATTGCGAGATCGGCCCATTCCATCAGAAATCGGCGAGACGAACCTGATTCAGAAGGCGGGGCTCGTCCCGATCCGGATGGGCGGATCGGCCACGAAAGTCGGCCAGGCGAAGCCCGTCCACGTCATGAGCCTCAAGAGCGTGCCGAAATGGGGAGGGACACGTGGCGCCCCACGCGACACGGACATCACGCAACGTGATATCCCGCGCCTGTTCGATGAACACGCCGGCCGTGGGATGTTCGACCAATCCCGGATCGTTCCGCGGATCACGGAAGGCCGAGCCGAGTTTGTCGCACGGACGGTAGTCATGTCGCCCGCCGGGCCACTTCGTCCACTTGTCCACCTCAAGGCGCACATTGTCCAGCACGACATCCTCCAGGGGCGAGTCCGCGCACCCGGCAAGGAATGCGCCGTTTTCAGAACGGCACAGGATATTGCTGAAGCGAATATGCCGGATCCGGCCAACGGCGCCGGAGGGGTTCCACTCGGGATAACTTTCGGGATCACCGCGGAACCGGGGAATCGCCGTGACGTAGATCGGCTCCGCCTTGCCCCACCAATGATCCTCAAACAACCGGGTCTCGACGGTCATGTTGGCAAACACGACGTTCTCGACGCATCCCTGGTCGCGCAGTTGGATCGCGAGACCGCGCGAGGATCCCCGGATGACGCAGGACTCGAATACCAGGTTTCGGAAATCCTGCGTGCTCTCGCTGCCAATCTTGATGGCCGCACTGGTGGACATCAGGGTACACCCGGTGACGGTGATGTTCTCCGTGGAACCAAACCGGCGGTGCGCCTGCGTTGTCTTCAAGACAATGCAATCGTCCCCGCACCGAATGTGACAGTTACTGATGCGCACGTTACGGCAGTGGTCGGGATCAATGCCATCACAGTTCGGCATCTTGAGATCGTTCAGAATTCGAATGCCGTGGATTGTGACATCCTCGCACCCCACCAGATGCAGACACCAGTTGGCGGAATCCGTCAGGGTGATGTCCCGGACAGACACCTGGTGGCAGTCCAGCAAACCAATCAGGCGCGGGCGCAAGCCTTCCGGCTGGGGTTGAAAGATGTATTTCAGATCCTCAACGATGAAGCGTTTGCCGTTGCCGTCAATCGTTCCGCCGCCGGTCAGCGCTATGTCATTCGCACCGCGCGCCTCGATTAGACACCGCAAATCCGCGTTCGGAAAATCCGCCAGATCCGGCGACCCCAGAAGCCGCGCGCCATGGTCGACCTTGAAATTGACGTGGCTCTTCAACACCACGGTGCCGGAAAGAAAGACCTTTCCCGACGGCACCAACACGGTGCCTCCGCCCGCCGCATGACAGGCGTCAACGGCCTTCTGAATGGCGCGCGCATCATTTTGCACGCCGTCCCCGGCCGCCCCGAAGTCGATCACGTTATAAACGGGCATACCGGGATTAGCCGTCTATTTGTCTTCAGCCTTCTCAGCCGGCGGGGCCACTGGTTTCTCGGCCGGTTTCACAACAGCCTTCTCAGCCGGTTTCTGCCCTTCTGATTTGGTGCTCCTGGCTTCCGGTTTCTGACTTCTGGCTTCCGGTTTCTGGCTTTTGACTTCCGGAGCCGGCGTCGGCGCATTCTGCTTGATCTTGTATTGTTTAACGATCACGGCGGCAGCAGGATCCTCCTTGGCCAGATCGACCAGGTCGGATAACAGGGCCTTGAGCTTCTCCTCCGCTTGCCGACTCTGTTCCGCCGCCTGCCAGACCTGAAACTTCGCGGTCTGCAGATTCGTCGCCTGGCGAACACTGACGGTGAGGGTCCAACCCAGAATCATGATGAACGAGATCAGGATCAACAGCAGGGGCACAAACGCGCTGTGGCGATCCGCTTGGTTAACAGGAGTGTCGAATGCGGGATTTTTGACGCCGTTACTCATTGCCCACCTCATTGCTTCCCTTGGTCGTTGTATTGGCGGAAGGCGCGTTGGTTGCCGCGCCGCTCTGCACTGTGTACCCATACCGCTTCAACAACATGCGCAGATCGCGGTCATTGGACGATGCATTGGCGATATCCTGAAGGATCGCCGAACTGATCTGTTGCCCCTGGGGCCCCAGGACGCCATTATTGATGGCCATTTGCTGGGCCTGCAAGTTTTGCTGGGTTTTATCGTTAATCGCCGATAGCACGACGACGGAAAACGCAAGAACCACCGTGGTTCCCGCCAAAATTACGAGCCAAATAAACTGCGATGTCCTCATCCACCCTCCTTATGTTCTGTCCTTGTTTACCCCGCACACAATCGGAACACCTAACTGCGCCAAAGGGACAAGTGATTCCCCTTGCTCACTAATGGCAGAATAGCAGAAACGAAACGCCAGCGTCCACTCCATTTTCATCACGCTTTCCAACGTATGGATCCTCGACGTGGAGATTCTACCGCTTTCTTACCACCAATGACAGGGTAAAGAAACCACAGGCCCAAAGAACCATGGTGGCGCCTGTGGCCGTATTCCAGTAGTAGGAGGAGATCAGGCCCAGGAACCCGGAGAGAAGACTGACCAGCACGGCGCCCAACACATACCAGCGGGTGTTGCGCGCCAGATTCCGCGCGGTAGCGGCAGGCAGAATCAACATGGAATTGATCACCAGCAATCCCACCCAGGGGATGCTCACGGCCACCACCACGGCCACCAACACGGAGAATACCGCTTCGAGCACGGCCGCAGGCAATCCGCGACTGGCCGCGAGCGAACGGTTCAGGCTCACCATGAAGAACGCGTTGAAGAGAAAGATCCAGGCACAGACCACCACACCTGACAAACCCGCCAACCACCCCAGTTCACCCGGCGTGATGGTAAGAATATCACCAATAAGATAACGGGAATACTTCGCAAACCCACCCCCCCGCGACAGCAAAACCACTCCCAACGCGACGACAAAGGCCATGACCAGGGCAATACTCGTGTCGGTCGGAACGGCGCTGATCCGACGCATCAGGAACATCGCCAACGCCAGCAACACGGCAAAACCCACGATGGTCACCGTCGGATCGGCCAACCCCAGCAACGCCCCCAGCGCAAGGCCCGTCAAGGCGGAGTGCCCCATCGCCTCGGAGAAGAACGCCATCTGGTTGTTGATCACCAGGCATCCCAGCAACGCCAGTACAGGCGACACCAACAACACGGCAAGAAGCGCCAACCCCATGAAGTCATACTGCGCCCATTCGAAGGGCAAACTCATGAGCATGGAATGCCACACCGTCACGGCGCCCTCCCCATGGGAAAGTCACACCGCTCATGCTCCAGTTCCTTGAACGCCGGTCTGCGTTCCGCAATTTCCTGTTCGGTAAAGCCAAACCCGAACGCCTGGCGAATCAGCGGACTCAGCAACACCTCGCGGGGAGGCCCGTCACACAGGATCGTGCGATTCAAGAGAATCATCCGGTCCGCAAACTGCGCCGCCGAGGTCAAGTCATGGGAAACCAGAAGAATGGAAAGATCATACTCGGTTCTCATCCGGGATACCGTCTGGTAAAACCGTTCCATCCCTCCCTGGTCAAGCGCCGCCACCGGTTCATCAAGCAACAGCAACTCCGGAACCGGCGCCAGGGCCAAGGCCAGCAGAACCCGCTGAAGTTGCCCTGCCGATATCTCTGACATCCGGCGATCAAGGAGGGACTCCCCGCCAACCAATTCAAGTTTCGCAAGGGCTTCCGCACGAACCCCCCTCCGCGTTCCGGCCCACAGGGGCCAGCGGCTGAGCGCCCCTGCAAAAAGATCAAGGACGGTCGTCGGGGAGGTGCGATCCAACTCCAATTTCTGCGGCACGTACCCAATCCGCAAAGGCGTCTTGGTCTCCACATTGCCCTGATGGATGAAGCGAAGCGTGCCGGAGTGGGCAATCTCCCCGACCATGGATCGCAGGAGCGAGGTCTTGCCGGCCCCATTCGGCCCGATCAGGGACGTCAGTTCTCCACAATGCATATGGAGATTAATCTGCTCCAGCACCGTCTGACCCTGAAGCCTCACACCGAAGTCAACCAGTCGTATGCAACAGTCGCCGCAAGAACGCATGTTAGCCAGACGCTCCCTTTCTATTTCGACATCAGGGTGACCACGATGGCAACCAGCAAAAGTAGCGCCCCGGCTGCGACCAGACCCCGTTTTGACCCGGATTTTGGCGGTCCCTCGTCCTCGTCACTTTTTCGCATGTAATCCCGGTCATATAATCCCATGCCTGAACCATGGCTCAAAGGCTCTTTTTTGTCCATTCATAAACTGCCGAACCTCTCTTTGTCTCATTATTAATACTGGAGACACACGATTGAGACACTCTGATCGCCGAGCCAATCCCCACCCACTCAGAAACCACCGTTTCCGGCTCATTGTCTCTCATTTTGTAAAGAACCTGTTAATACTGGACAACCGTTGTCCAGTGGCACGTCTAGTGCTTTATAGTAACTTGACCTGAGGTTGGTGACAGAATGGAGCAGCACCTAAGGTGTTATAAAGTTCCAAGTCAACTGACCGACTGGGGAGCCCGGCCGCAGGCATATGCTGGCCACCTTAACCGCAGTCTTCGGGCTGCGGTTTTTATTTGTTCCCATGCTTGACGGTATCCTCCATACCCGCTTATCTTGACCCATTATGAATACCACCCGGTTACCTGCCGAATGGGAGGAACAGGACGGCGTCCTGCTGGCCTGGCCGCATGAGGCTACCGATTGGAGACCCTATCCCGGCCGGGCCCGGGAAACGTTTGCCCGGATCATGGCCGAGGCCAGTCATCACGCCCGGGTTCTGCTCGTCACCCAGTCCCCTGAGGAGGCCCGCCGTTTCCTTAAAGCCACAACGGCCATCCCGGAGCGAATCACCTTTCTCCCCGTATCGTGCAACGACACCTGGGCGCGCGACTTCGGCCCCATCACGATCATTGAGAACGGACGGCCTGTCCTTCTGGATTTCCAGTTCACCGGCTGGGGCGGTAAATTCAAGGCACATCTCGACAATGCCATCACCCAACGACTCAAGGAACATGGACTATTCGGACCGACCCCTCTTCGGACCATCCCCCTCATTCTGGAAGGCGGAAGCATTGAGAGCGACGGGCACGGCACCCTTCTCACCACCTCCGCCTGCAACGCCAACCCAAACCGCAACGCCCACCTGAGCGTTCTTGAGGTCGAACAGGCCTTCCGGCGTTTTATGGGGGTTTCCCGCGTCCTTTGGCTGCATCACGGCTATCTGAAGGGTGACGATACAGACAGCCATATTGACATGCTGGCCCGGTTCGCCCCGCACGACACGATCATTTACCAATCCTGCGACGATACGGCCGATGAACATTTCAAGGAACTGTCCGCCATGGCGGATGAACTCCAAGCGTTCCGCACCCTCGCGGATCAATCCTACCGGCTTCTCCCTCTACCCTGGCCCACCGCCCGGTGTGATGAAGACGGAAAACGGCTCCCCGTTTCCTATGCCAATTTTCTCATCCTGAACAGCGCCGTGCTGGCGCCTGTCTATAACGACCCGCGCGACGCCGAGGCGCTCACGGTGATTGGAAAGGCTTTCCCGGGACGAAAAATCGTGGGTATTGACTGTTCTGAACTCATTCTCCAGCATGGTTCCCTGCATTGCGTTACCATGCAGTTGCCCAAAGGAGTGCTGGCATGACGATCATCAAAACCGCACTGATCCAGCAGGCTTTCAGCGCCGACCGGGCCGCCAATATCGGGAAAAGTCTGACCGCGATCCGGCAGGCCGCCCAGTCGGGCGCCAGACTGGTGGTGCTCTCCGAACTCCACACCTCGCTCTATTTCTGCCAGACCGAGGATCCCTCCTTGTGCTCTCTGGCGGAACCGATTCCCGGTCCGCTGACCGATGTCTTTGCCGGGGCGGCCCGCGATAATCAGGTCGTGCTGGTGGGATCGTTTTTCGAACGGCGCGCGGCGGGGTTGTATCACAATACCTCCGTCGTCTTTGAAACGGACGGCTCGATCGCCGGCCTTTACCGTAAGATGCATATCCCGGATGATCCCGCCTACTACGAGAAATTTTATTTCGCACCCGGCGACCTTGGTTTTCATGCCATCCAAACCTCCCTCGGTAAACTCGGGGTGCTGGTGTGTTGGGACCAGTGGTATCCCGAGGCCGCGCGACTGATGGCGCTGGATGGCGCCCAGATGCTGATCTATCCCACTGCCATTGGCTGGGATCCTTCTGACGTCGAAACCGAAAAGCAACGCCAACGTGATGCGTGGATCACGATTCAGCGCTCCCATGCCATCGCCAACGGACTGCCTGTCCTGAGCGTCAACCGAGTGGGGTTTGAGTCATCTCCGACGGGTGGGAACGGCATCGCGTTCTGGGGTAACACGTTTGCCGTCGGCGCCCAGGGCGAGTTTCTCGCTCAGGCGGGATACGACAAGGACGAAATACTCCTGGCCGATCTCCATCTCGACCGGATCGAGGAGGTTCGCCGCATCTGGCCATTCCTGCGCGACCGCCGCATCGACGCCTACGGGGATCTGACGAAACGATTCCGTTAAGGAGCCAGACGCCCACTCACCTAGTACCGGTAATGCGTTGGTTTGAACGGGCCGTTCGACGGAATTCCAAGGTACTTGGATTGTTTCCCGGTGAGTTTCTCCAGTTTCACACCCAGTTTTTCAAGATGCAACAAGGCCACCTTCTCGTCCAGTTTCTTGGGCAACACATAAACCCCGATCGGGTATTTTCCGGGATTGGTGAAGAGTTCGATCTGGGCCATCACCTGGTTGGTGAAACTGTTCGACATCACAAAACTCGGATGCCCGGTCGCGCAACCCAGGTTCACCAGGCGGCCTTCGGCCAGCATGATGATGCTGCGCTTGCTCGGGAACGTAATCTTGTGAACCTGCGGCTTGATCTCCAGCCACGTGTAGACGCGCAGGGCATCCACCTGGATTTCGCTGTCAAAGTGGCCGATGTTGCAGACAATCGCCATGTCCTTCATCTTGAGCATGTGCGCCTTGGTAATGACATCGCAGCATCCCGTTGACGTCACAAAGATATCGCCGATGACGCACGCCTCGTTCATCGTCATAACCTGATATCCCTCCATCGCGGCCTGCAGGGCGCAGATGGGGTCGATTTCGGTGACGATCACCCTGGCGCCCTGTCCCTTGAGCGACTGGCAACAGCCCTTGCCGACATCGCCATAACCCGCGACAACGCAGATTTTTCCCGACAGCATCACATCCGTGGCGCGCATGATCCCATCAACCAGGGAGTGACGGCACCCGTACAGATTGTCGAACTTCGACTTCGTGACGGAATCATTGACATTGAAGGCGGGAACCATGAGTTCGCGACGGGCATGCATCTGTTCGAGGCGGTGTACCCCGGTGGTGGTTTCCTCGCTGATTCCGCGGATGTCCCTGATGATGCGGTGGAATCGACCCGGATCGCGTTTGAGCGATTTCTTCAGTTGGGCGAGAAGAATGGCCTCCTCACGGCTGTCGGGCTTACGATCAAGCAGGGAAGGATTATCCTCGGCGCGAAACCCGAGATGGACAAACAGGGTGGCATCGCCGCCATCATCCAGAATCATGTTCGGACCGCGACCGGCGCCCCAATCGAGGATGCGATCCGTGTAGTCCCAATACGCTTCCAGGGTTTCGCCCTTGACGGCAAAAACGGGCGTCCCCGTGGCCGCGATGGCGGCAGCGGCGTGATCCTGGGTCGAGAAAATGTTGCAACTCGCCCATCGAACCCTGGCTCCCAAATCCTGCAGGGTCTCGATCAGGACGGCCGTCTGGATCGTCATATGAAGCGAACCGGTAATGGCGGCGCCCTTGAGCGGCTTCTGTTTGCCGAACTCCGCGCGCATGGACATCAGGCCCGGCATTTCCTTCTCGGCCATCTCAATTTCCTTGCGACCGAAATCAGCCAGCGATAAATCTTTGACAATACAATCGTGTTTCTTCTTCATCGATGATTCCCCTCCTTGATCAAGTTGGTCGCCGCAAAGCATAACAGGAGCGCACGCGGAGTCGAGAACGCAATACATTGGAAGCGATGGTCGTTTTCATGGTCGTTGTTCCAGGAACGCCGCGCTATCCACGAATCCGCCCGGTCGGTTCCTCGCCATCCACAGAGACCTGTGTTGCTCCAGAATGGCGTTCCTCTCCCGGATCACGCTCGCGCCCTGTTCTTGTGTTTCCATCTCACCCCGCCGCATCCGGAGGCCGCGGTCGCAGGCATGCTTGAGCATCCTGGCCGTATTCCGGAATTCATCCAGAACCAGTCCGGACTCGTCCTCCATGAGTCTTGCCTCCGGCAAGGGGCTCATGGCGGAATCAATCCAGTCTTTCGTCGCCAAAAGAGTCTTTTCCGTCATGCCTGGGGGAAGGCTCCAACCCGGTTTGCCGATCAACAACCAGAACAGATCCGAGGCGTTTGACGTTTCGTGTCCGCTCTTCCGGTAAGCGTTGCCGAGATCATACGCCAGGCCGCCCATGACGGCGGCCTGATCCTTGAAAACCTGAACATTCAGGACAGACTGCCAACAGGCATCCTTATTGGAATCCAGACACCATGCCAGGGCGGCGCCGGCGGCAAACCCAAGGTAACTGGCCGGCAGGTACTGCAGATGCCCGTTATCGCCCCAGTCCGTGTTCAGGAATCCAACAGCCCCGTGTTTCAAACCATTTTCCGCAGCGTTCCGCAGGTTGGCCAGACCGTTATCCGTGCGCCCGGCCAGACTGTTCCAGGAGGAGGTTCCCGGGCAGACATAGAAAGGAAGACCGGAGGCCGCGAACTGTGCGCCATGTTCATCAAACGGATGATTCGCCTCATATCCCCATTCCAGCACAACCACATCCCGCGGCAATTCCGGCACCAGTTCCGGATGGTGGATGATGATATCCCCCCAGAAATGCATCGTCCGCCCCTGTCGCCTGACCCGTTCATAGAGTTGGAGCAGGAAGTCCAGGTACACCCGGCCTTTACCCCGCTTCTCGCAAAGTTCCCTGCATTTCCCCTGTCCCAAATCCCAGGTCTCATCGCATCCGACATTGAATTTCCGGCTGGAAAAATTGGGGAGCAACTCGCCATACAACTCCTCCATCAGTTCCAGACTTCGGGGATCGGCGGGATTCAAACTGTGGGGCTCCGACCGGCGACCACCCCAGGGGACTTCATACCCATCCGGGCACTCAGCCAGGTCGTGATACCGGGGAAGTTTCAACCATCGCGCCATATGGCCGAAGGAATTCTGGTTTGGCGCCAGGTCCACAAACCGGCTCCGGCAATACGCATCGAGTTCCCGGATTTCCCCGGCGGTCATGGGACTGGCATTCAGCCATACCTCCCGATGCCGGGAATAGGCAAAGGTATGCTCGGTGTAGAGTTCAAGATGATTGATCTTCCATTCCGCCAACCGGTCAACCAAAGCAAACAGGGTTTCCATCGTCGGAACCTTGTCGCGACTGATATCCAGCATGACTCCCCGCACCGGAAAATCCGGATCGTCTTCGATGTCCAACAAGGGAACCGCCCCTTCACTCTGACGGAGGATCTGGATCAGCGTCATAATCCCATAGAAAAGACCCTGCGCATCATGAGCCGTCAACAGAATGTGATCGGCATTCAGGGACAGCCGGTAGCCCTGCGGTTTCAGGACTGAACCGGGGTTAATATCCAGAACCACTGAACCGGAATACGTCTTGGCGACGATCCCGGATCTGACACTCCAGTCCGACTTGACGAGCTTTCCCGCCTCACTCCGGAGTCGTTGCGCGATCCGGCTCGATTCAGCGGAGGCCGCGTCCACGACGATTTGCCTAATCCCGGAAAGAGTCAGAGCGCCACTCCGCATGACCATCGAACGCGGCTGGGGAAGCAGAACAAGGGAACCTGTATTGAGTTTAGACGGCCGACTATGTTGCTGCACCATATGTCCCTGAAATCGTGTTCCAAGTTGAACGGGCACTTTACTCTTCACCTCCGCTTTTTTACATCGAAAAACTCAGTCAACACGCCTATAAGAAGGCCATGCACTCTTATCCATGGCTTCTGATCGCCTGTCTGTCAACCGTCCCGGTCATGTCGGCCCGGGCGGTTGATCCTTCCCCCTCCTCGACTATGCCACCGACGGTGCGGGAACAAAACCTCGCCCGAGTAAAGCAGATGGATGCCGCACGGATGAAGGAGTATGGCCATCGGCCCGAGTTTTTGGTTCGGCCCGGCCTTCTGGCCGACCGGACGGGACGGGTCGTCCGGATTGCCGCTGAATCCATTCATTTGAAACCGGGTGAACCCGTTGAATTCCCCCTTGTGACCCAGGGAAGCGGAAAAGATTATGAAGCCCTGGCCCTCTCTTTCGCCTCGGGCCAGGATCTCCACGAGGCGCTGCAGTTTATCGGGATGACACCGGGCCGGTGCGTGGACGCCTCGCAACTTCAGTTCTGGCCCAAAGGGGATCGGGTTAAAATTGTCTTTCATTACTCGGCTCCCGGAACTCCCCCTGTTCGTCATGATATTCCCGTGGAGCGACTGATCATTGACACCCGCACCTCCAAGACCCTCCCCGAAACAGGCTTCACATTCACCGGCTCGCAATGGAAACCCGCGCAGGAACCCGCCACAGGAAAAGTCTATGCCGCCGATGCCTACAGCCCCGGCGCCCTGGTCTCTGTCTACAACGAAAGTTTTACCGTGCTGGATGTTCCCCGGCGCGTCGGCCAGAGCGAGGTCTACACGTACCAGACGCCCAATCCGGAATACCTGTTACCCTCAAACCAGGTTGTGGAGATCACCCTGGAGCCCTATTTCACCGACACCCAACCGCACCGCCTGGATTTATCATTGGCCCTCTCGCCTGCCACCGACTCGCCCACCAACACTGACCTATTGTATTCGCTGAAGGGTCTTCAGAACGGTGTGATCAATACCCATCGCACCGTGAATGGATTGCTGGCCGCTCTTGAGCGACTGGGGGTTCCGGAGGTATATGTCACGGTACGACCCGACCGTTCAATCCCGCTGGCCGCTCTCCAGAAAATGGCCAAACTCCTCAATTCCCTGGATAACGAAAAAGGAATTCGCATCGAGGCGCCGCCACCGGATGAACCCTATTTCAAGGCGTTTCTCCCCAATGAGCGGCACCGGAAGCGGGAGGATCGCCCTGCCCCAACGGCTGAGCTTCATCTTTCGGAAACCTCCGGAATAACAACAGGCGTCCTGATCTGGGTTGACTCCGAATGGAAGGGTGATGATTCCGCGCCGGTTCTTCAT
>CAYHEL010000003.1:0-25650 GCA_964355415.1 uncultured Verrucomicrobiota bacterium
ATCGTCATGATGGGCCGCACGGCTTCCATCGGGCGCTTCTCAAGTCCCACCGCGAAAGATCGCCAGAGTGTGGAACGGGCATTGGTCTATACCGACGTGGCGGATATCCGGCAGGCTCCACTGAATGAACTGAGCGGCGGGGAACGCCAGCGCGCCATCGTGGCCATGGTGCTCGCCCAGGAACCGCGTATCATCCTGATGGACGAGGCCACGTCCCATCTCGACATCAACCACCGTCTGGAAATCATGCAGTTGGTGGAACGGTTGAACCGCGATGACGGAGTCACCGTGCTGATGATCAGCCACGATCTGCAAATCGCCGCGGAATTCAGCCGGCGCCTGATCCTGCTTGATCATGGCAAACTGGTGACCGACGGCGCGCCTGCCGCCGTCCTGACCGAGGACACCTTGCGGCAGGTCTATCATTGCGATGTCAGGGTTCATCAGGATCCCCGCGATGGCGGACTCAGCATCCTCGCCGCTCCCCGGCTTCCCTCGCCCGGCACCGGCAAAGGCATCCGGATCCACCTCGTCGGTGGCGGTGGTTGCGGCGAGCCCTTTCTCCGGCAACTCGCGCTGTGCGGCTACACCGTCACCTGCGGCGTGTTGAACCGGGGTGATCAGGATTCCGAGGTCGCCAGCGCCCTGAATATTGCCACCTCACTGGAAACACCCTTTTCCCCGGTCAGTCGCGAAGCCCAGGCCGAGGCCCGCGCGCTGGCTCGCGGGGCGGATGCCCTTGTCCTCAGTCCTGTTCCCTTCGGCACCGGCAACCTTGCCAACCTGGATCTTCTGGACGCGGTGCTAGACGCCGGAAAACCCGTCTTCATTGCGACGGGTATCGAGTCCCGCGACTATACTCCGGCGAAAAGCGCCGTAACCCGCGTGTCAGCGCTTCTGGCACGGGGCGCCAAACCCTTCCGGGATGTTCCCGACCTGATGCCCCTGCTCCCCAAGTCCCCGATTCCCTGCTCCTCATAGACCTATGACAAAACGTGACAAATCACTCTGGCCTGAGTTGACCTGGGGGCGGCTGATCGCGGTCGCCGGGCTCATCACGCTGGCCCGGATTGCCTACCTGATCTGGCTGTGCCCCTATGATCTGGTCGCCGATGAGGCGCAATACTGGGACTGGTCTCGTCGGCTGGACTGGTCGTATTACAGCAAGGGCCCCGCCGTGGCCTGGTTGATCGCGCCCTCCGTCAAAGCCTTCGGTATCACCGAGTGGGCGGTTCGCCTGCCCGCCGCCCTCTCCGCCTTTGTCTCCATGGTGATCCTGGCCCGGTTCGCCTTGTCTGCGTCCAACGGAAATTCACGGGCCGGCTGGATGGCCATGCTGCTGTTCAGTCTGATGCCGGTGTTTTACGGCACAAGCCAGTTCATGACCACCGACGGCCCCTTCTATGCCTGCTGGCTGGCCATCGCCTTTACCGGATGGATCATGGCCCGCGACCATCGCGCCTCGCCGGGTTGGTTCTTCCTCCTCGGTTCCCTTATCGGGCTCGGGATGCTCTGCAAATACACGGTTCTCCTGATTCTGCCCGGATTGCTCGTGTTCCTGTTCCGACAGGGGCGACTCTCCCCCCATCAGCGGCTCACCGGCCTCCTGGTCTTGTTAGGGGGAGTGATTCTATTGGCCATGCCCATCGCCCTCTGGAATCACCAGCACGGGTGGCCTACCATCAGTCACCTGATCGGCTCCATGCGACTGCCCGGGGGTGATGTCGCCCCTGACAGCGATTACCGCTACAATCCCGCATGGACCCTGGGATATCCCTTCTATGTCTTTGCCCTGCTGGGGCCGCCAGCCGCCTGGATCCTGATTCGGGCGGCGAGGGCCGCCTTAAGCCCAGCCCACGCCCAGGGCAACGGATCCGCCCCCTTGAAGGACATCATGTCCTATGCGTTTCACATCGGACTGCCGGTCTTGCTCTTCTATCTTCCCGTCTCCTTCCGCACAGATGTGAAGTTGAACTGGCCCACGGCCGCGTTTGTCGTCTGCCTTGTCCCCATCGCCTGCTATCTTGCCGATCATGTGAGGTCAGACCGCACCGTCCAAATCCTGTGGCGATGGACCGTCGGCCTCGGAGTGGTCGTTGCACTCCTGATTTCCTTCGCCCCGTTCCCTCTCCGGGCAATCGGCAAAATCAAGATCAAGGGGCAAGCGATCAACACCGAACGCCCACTCAAGCGGGTCAGCGGGTTCCCCCTGTTCGCCCGAAGCGTGGAACGGGCGGCGACCGACCTGGCGAGGGAGACAGGCAGGGAACCCTTCTTCGTGGCCTCGACCTATGGACGCACCGCCCTGTTGGCCTTCTACATGACCCACCATCCTGTTGTTTACTCTGCCGATAGTTACAGGGGCGGCCGCGAATCATCCTATGACTATTTCCCCGACACGAATCTGGCCGATCCGAAACTGCTGGGCCGACCCGCCATTCTTTTCGACCATGAGCAATGGACCTGGGAACGCGCGCTCTTCTTCCAATGCATCGAACGCACCCACTTCTATGGCCGCGTTTATCGCGGTTACGACTACCGTGGCCCAAGTCATGAACCGCACATGAGGTAGGAATTCATGATCAGTGTAGTGTCGTCAATCTGGTTCCTTGCCGTCGCTCTCTCCACAGGGATTCTTGTCGGTTCCATTCTGGCAGGGTTGTGGCCCAGCCGCCCCAGTGCGCGGTCATTCGGCCGAGTCGGCGTGTTTCTCGCCGTCGCGGCCTCGGCCCTCCTTCTCCTCAGGCCGCACGAGGATACCTTCACCGGACTGGATACCTCGTGCTACCGGCTTATGGGCAGGGCGTTCGTCGAAGGACGCGGCTTCCATGACGTGGATACGACGCTCCTCAGCATGCCGCCGGATCAACGCCGGGCAGTTCTCCTTGAGTATCAACTCTGGGGCCGGGATACCCGCGACCGTTCCTTTGAAATACCCGCCCTCGCCACCTGTGTCACACAACCGTATTTCTACCCCTTTCTCCCTCTTGCGGCCGCCGGACTGGAAATCGTGACACGGGGAATCAGCGGCGACTTCTTTGTGCCCGTGATGGGGCTTCTTCTTTTCACCGTCATCCTCTTCGCCGGCGCGGCGGCAGGTCGGAAGATCGGATGGATAGCCGCCGCCGCCCTGCTCATCGGCACTCCCCTCCCCGCGTATTTCTTCCGCGGCTACCACGCAGAGGCCGTTGGCGCCGCCCTCGCCTGCCTGGTGCTAACCGGCCTGTCCTGTTCCATCCGCCGTCCTTCCTTCAGGCTACTCGCCCCCGTCGTCCTCGGTCTTGCGGTCTGTTTTCACCCCGTCTCCATCGCCCTCTCCCTGCCCGCCCTGGTCATGATTCTGGCCGACCCCACCCGTTCCCGGCGCGGGGTGATCCTGAGTCTGGCAGGATTCGCCTTAGGACTGCTCCCCTTGCTCGCCGCGACCCTTTGGGTATGCCAACCCTACGGCGATATCGCCAACATCAAGGTCATCCTCCACAACCTCTCGGTGAATGCCGTCCATCGGCTCCTGGCCCTCTTCGCGGGGGTCTTTGCAATCGCCATCGGAGTTGTCGGTTTCAGTTCCGCCGCCTTCAAGGAGCGCATTTGCATGACCGTGTCGGCCCTCCTGAAGAACCGTTTCAGTTATCTGCTGCTTCTGTTCATGGCCGCCGCACCTCTGTTCATTCCCGTTTCGCTATGGCCCGGGAAAGGTCTTGTGGTACAGGGAATTCGCGAGTTTCACGATGCCGTTCGATGGGGATACGGACTTCTCCTCGCAGCCGGCGTGATGTCCACCTTTTTGCGAGACACGCCCCTGTTCCCGAGGGCAATGCTTTTTCTGACGATCCTGCTCTCCCCCTTGTTTTTCTATTTGAAGGGATTTGAACAGATGGGGCTCTGGAGTCAGAGGCGTCTTCTTCCCCTCGTCCTCCTCCTCATCGTCGCCCTCACACCCGCCCTCTCCGCCCTGTACAACCGCTTCTCCCGCCGCCGCTGGATTGCCGTATCAGTCACGGCCATTCTGGCCGGGGCGGCCTTGAGCAATCCCATCCGCTGGCCGGCTCCCTGGTTGGTGCGGCACGAACAGGGAACCCAGGCCTGGGTCGCGCGGGTTTCCGAGAAAATCGGAACTCCCCTCACCGTTTTCGACTACCATCCCTATGCCGTTCCGTTTTCGCTCATGAACCCGTCGCGGGTGATCGGCCTGAGCGCCTATGGCGCCCCCGCCTTGCCGGGCTTGATGTCCTGGCTTGCCACACGTTCCACACACGAACCCGTTCACATTGTGACCGCCTACAACAATCCCGGGGTGGAGGACGGCATGGTTCTGACCGAACTATCCCACGAAGCCATGACGACACGACGCGTGGTCAGTAAAACCTCACTCCCGGCCGAAAGCCGGCTGCGGACATTCGACATGACCCTGCTGGAGGCCAGGCCCGCTGCCGGCCACCCCGCTTTCGCGCTTCACAAGATTCTCGATGACGGACTTCTGGCCCTGAGGGGGCCCTGGGGACGGGGCAGTCCGATCCAGGCAGGCGAAACCATGCTTCCGGCCCGGTGGAGCCGTGAAGGGTCCGGGATCATTGGGCCACTCCCCCGCCCCGGCCAATCCGTCACCATCGCCCTCACCGCCGCCGCTTCGCGCGATGACGGCGAGTGGGGACAGACACTACGGATACTCCCGCCCTGGGACGGGTCTTCGCTATCACTCCCGGTGAGTAACGACCTCACCCGCGTGGTTGGCGCGCTCATGCGGCCCGACGTCCCGCAACCCGACTCCGCGAGGACAGGCATCTATCGGATATATTCAAAGAAACCCTACAACCCGAATCTGGTCGGCATCCGTGGTTATGAGTCAGACCTCGGGGCGCGGATCCACTCCATCACCATCACCCTGCCATGAAGCCCATCCCGTCCCCCCGCGCCCTGCCGATTCTGATCTATCTTCTCCCCGCCATCGCCGACATGGTGGTGGCGCAATTTTTCTTCATCAATGCCGTCCGCATGGCGCGTCTCGGGGCCAGCGCAACGGTGGTGGCGAACACGATCACCATCTGGGGTATTACCTATCTGATGACCTGCCCCCTGCTTGGGCGCCGTGTAACCCAAACCAATGCCGCCCGGCTGATGATGATCGGGCTGGGAGGATTGACCGTGATCAGTCTGCTCTTCACGATCATACCGGGCGCGGTGGGCATCTATTGCCTGATGGGGTGTGCCGGCGCCGCCACAGCCTTTTTCTTTGTGCCCTTTCAGGTGTTCATGAAGGCCGTGGATGCCGGCAACCGGAAGACGGTTGCCTATTCGACCGGACTTTACACATTTGCCTGGAGTTTCGGTTTCGCCTGCGGACCGTTTGTGTCCGGGTTCCTGATGGAACTGGGATCGGCAACGCGGCCCGGCTGGATGTACGCCTGCTGGTTTGCGGCTGGCGCCTCCGCCGTAACGGGTGTCGGGGTTTATTTGTTAAAGCAGTTGGCCGTCAGGGCGCCGACACCCTCCTCCGAGGAATGCGACAGTAAGGGATCCGCCTCCGCCCCCGGCATCGACTATTCAAACAAACCCGATCTCGCCTGGGTGGGTTGGGTTGCGGGCGGGACGGGAATATTGGTGCTTTCCTTTATTCGCGGCGTCTTCCCCTCGCGGGCGGAGGCCAGTCTTCATCTCTCCCAAAGTCTCCAGGGGTTGCTCTTCTTTCTCCTGAGCCTGGTTCAGGCGCTCACGGGATTATTCCTATGCCGGAGCCGGACGTGGATGTTCGGGAAGGGCGGCGTACTCGCCTTCGGGTTGGCCGGGGTTCTGGGGGCCCTGGCGCTGGGGTTTGCGCGAATGCCCCTGATGCTGGGGATCGGCGCCGTTCTGTTCGGTCTCTACGCGGGAGGGTTCTTCTTCTACCTGGTGTTCCATGCCCTGATTCACCCCGGCCGTAGCGCGCGATATGTGGCCATCAATGAAACCGTCGTGGGTATCGCCAGCCTGCTGGGCGCGATCCTGGGCGGCCCGGTGGCAGACCGGTTCGGATTCGGCTCCCTCTACGTCCTGGGCGCAAGCCTCATCATCCTAACCCTGACCTTTCAAGCCACCGTCACGGGCGTCAAAAAAGAATTTCACACAGGTTCCTGATATTGATAGCCTGACAGAAACAAATGGAATCAATAACTATGCAACCCATGACCGGAAAAGAGCGCTTTACCAATGTCCTCTCGCTGAAACCCGTTGACCACAGTCCCTGCCATGAGGATCTGTGGGGGGAAACCCGGAAACTGTGGCAGGACACCCAACTTCTCACAGGCGACTTTATCGAACAATTCAAACTCGACCTCCGAACAGGCGGCTGGCTCAACAGTACCGCAGATCTCGACTTCACCCCGGTCGTGATTGAGGAGAATGAGGACACTCAACTCATCCTCGACGGGAATGGCGCCAAACTCCGCCGCCATAAGAAACACTCGACCACTCCCGAACATGTCGACTTCACAGTCACCGAGCGCGGCACTTGGGAGGAAAAAGCCAAACCCAAACTCATTCTGGCCGACCGGCGCCGTATCCCTTTCGAGAACTATCGAAATGAGCGGGCCAAGGCGGACCAGAACCAGGAGTTTTTCTGCTGGGCCGGGGTTGCCCCGTTTGAACAGATACACCCGCTGTGCGGACACGAACACATGCTCGTCGGCATGGCGCTGGATCCGGACTGGGTCAGGGACATGGTCATGACCTATGTTGACATGACCATCCGTCATCTCGAAATACTCTTCGCCGAAGAGGGGCTCCCGGATGGCGCCTTTGTTTACGAGGACATGGGTTTCAAGGAGCGTCCCTTCATGTCGCCGGAGATGTACGAGGAGATCGTGGAACCCGGTCACAAACGCCTGTTTGACTTTTTCCACGGGAACGGACTGAAAGTCATCGTGCATTCCTGCGGTTTTGTCGAACCGCTGGTGCCCGGCCTGATCCGGGCCGGCATGAATTGCCTTCAGGCCATGGAGGTCAAGGCGGGAATGAACATGCCCCGGCTGGCGAAACAGTACGGCAAGCAGATATCCTTCTTTGGCGGCGTCGATGCCCGGGCCATCATCAGCAATGACCGCGCCATTCTGGACGCCGAAATGGATCGAACCATCACACCCCTCATGGACATGGGGTGCAGTTACGTGATCCACTCCGATCATTCGATCCCGCCCGAGGTGAAGTTCGAGACACTTCAGTACTTCTTCGAGCGGGGCCGCCGGATGACCACACGCAAAACCTAGTCGGTTGAGTCCCGGCGGCATTGATTCACGAGTTGTTCTACCCGGCGACCGTATTCAACATAATTCCGGAACATGATGTCTTCCGGCGGTTCACCTTTGTTTTCGTGAAAAATAACGGCCAGGTGCGGTTCAATCGAAATGCCGCCGTCGTATCCACGCCTGAACAGATCGGTGAGGATGCGGTTGACATCGCCTTGACCTTCGCCGGCGTGGGTGAAGGTCGGTGTCTGGGTCGTTTCATCCCAAGTGCCATCCTTGATGTGGATATAGGCGATGTGATCGCGGACATGTTGATAAAAGTCCCATGAAGATTGGCGACGCCAAGGTCTGCCTTGGGCATAGTCGGGTGTGAAGACCGGGTTCCCCGTATCGAACACGAGTTTCAAGCCCGGAACATTTTCAAGGAGCCGCAGCGTGTAGGGCCAACCCATACCGCCATAATTCATGCAGTTCTCGTGAACGGGCGTGATCCCGGAATCGGTGAAGAGACCATGCAATTCCCGTATTCGCCTGAATCGTTCCTGTTCCATCTGGTCTTCGGGATCGCGATCCTTGAGCACGGCAAAGCTCATGATACGGATGAGTGTTGTGCCAAGCCGCTGCATGCGGGGAATGGCGCGCCGGGCTTCGGCCATCGAACTGTCCATGGGGTCGAGAATGGACTTACCCCAGTTGGCAATGGTGGATCCGAAACAATTAATCTGAATGCCCGCTTCCTCAAGCCGGGCACCGACGTGATCGAAATCGGCATTCGACAGGTCGTGGATGTTCCGTCCGTCGATATTGCGGGCTTCAATATGGCTCCAGCCGAGTTCGCGGGTGGCCCGGATTTGGCCCCCGATGCTTTTCGCCGCCTCATCGGCAAAACCTGTCAGGTACATGCGAGTCTCCCGCAGTTGTGTTCCAAGAATGTCAGGATCCGCGAATACGGGCTCATGGGTTAATTGATTTTGATGAATCTGGATGTGCGGATTTTGCGCTTGAGCATGGTCTCATATGATTTTCCATTCAGAGGCAACGTCACCGTTTCCCCGGTTTCGGAGGAGTACAACATGGCGTTGCCCAGTTCCACGGATTGTATCCCTTCGGCGGCCGGAGCGATCAGCGGTTTCTTGTCCACGATGGCATCGATGAAATTCTGGAGTATTTCGGCATGCTGGCCGCCGGTGCCGTTCACGGGAATCTCCACGTTCCAGATATCGGGGCGCGCCCACAGTTCCGGCGAGGTTTTGAGAAATTTCGTGGAAGACACCTCGTTCCGGGTGAATCGGAAGGTATTGCCTTCGATGACCACTTTTCCGCGTTCCCCAGCCACTTCCAGACGATTGGTGCCGGGCGCCTCGCCGGTGGAGGTAATGAAGACTCCCGAACAGCCCGAGTCGTATTCCAGGTAAGCGGTGACTTCATCATCCACCTCGATATTATGCTTGCGACCGAGTTTGCAGAAGCCGCGCACCCGATGGGGCATTCCGAACATCCATTGCCAAAGATCGAGGTTGTGGGGACACTGGTTAAGCAGCACGCCGCCCCCCTCGCCCGCCCAGGTCGCGCGCCAGGCGCTGGAGCCGTAATAGGCCTCGGTCCGGAACCAGTCCGTAATGATCCAGGTGATCCGGTCGAGTTTGCCGAGTTCGCCATCCCGGATCATGTGGCGCAACTTCTGATACCGCGGGTCGGTGCGCTGGTTGAACATGGCGGCAAATACCTGGTTCCGGTTCGTGTGCGCGGCAATGAGTCGTTCGCAATCGGCCTTGTGCACGGAAATGGGTTTTTCAACAAGGACATGGAGTCCGGCGTTGAGTGCGGCGATCCCGATCGTAGTGTGGGAATAATGCGGCGTGGCGATCAGGACGGCATCGCAAACCTTTTCCTTGAGAAGAGGCCGGACGTCGTCATACGCTTTGCACTTATATTCCGCAGCAGATTTCCCGGCCTGCTCCGCGTCGCGGTCACACACGGCGGTCAGGGTCACATTCCGAATTCCCGCCAGTTTGGATAAATGAAGACGCCCAATGTTCCCGACGCCAATAACGCCCAATTTTACATTCTTCATGGTATTGTTCCTCTGTGCGGATTATAGCCTTTGCCGACGGACAACCCTTAAGTGGGCCCGGCAGGGCTCGAACCTGCGACCAAAGGATTATGAGTCCTCCGCTCTGACCAACTGAGCTACGGGCCCGCAACGAGGGGCTTAAAAAAGTTGGGCTATTATGCCTTCGAAAGCGTCCCGGGCAAGAACTATTATCATGGGCAAACTCACTTTTCCGGACTGACTTCCGTCCAGGCGACGGAGGATCCATTCCCATCAGGCGCACGCGTCACGGCCAGGGCGCCATACTCTTCGCCGCGAACCAGCAACGCGGCGCGGCCTGATTGGTCGCCCGGCGCCGGAAGGGTCATCATCGGACGCCAGTGATTCTTCTGGAGCGTCTCAACAACGCCCTCAAAAGCCCTCTCGGGCGCCTGATCCTGATGTGAGATTCGGGTCCGGAAACGCTGGTCGCCTGATCGTTCCACCACATCCAGTTCCCTCGGCTGGGTTCTGCCGGCGCTCTCGTGCGTGACAACCCAGGGATCCGCAAACTCCTTGATGGACGGAGTTGCCGCCGCACAAATCGTCACCCGGCTCCATCCCGCCTTGCCCGGAATGTCCTCGGTTCCGACATGCAGCGACCAGGAGCCGCGTTTCAGAGCCAGACTGGAGCCCATCACCTTCCGGTACAGATCAAGAAAGGCCTGAGTCTGAACACCGCCATCGCCTGATCGATCACGGTGAACTTCAGGCCTCAGGTTGTAACTCTCCTCGGTAACATCCGTCCACCCGCGCGCCGCCATCTGCCCTCGATAGTAGTCCAACACCGCCGAAGGGGGCGAACACGTTTCCCAACTCTCCGTGTTATATGTAATTCCATTGATCTCGAGTTCATGCATCCGCACGGGCGAGGAAGACGGAAAATGCGGCCACAACGAGGTGGCGGACCGGGACACAGCGGTCGCTCTTTCAGATCGGCCCGCTGTTTTTACGACTTTATCAGGAGCGCTGAGTTTCGAATGAAAGGAACTTCCCCAGAATACCGTCAGACAGACGGCCACCAGCCAGATGACGAGACACGAGAGGATGACGCGACCGGCGGCGTCGATGACTTTCCACACCGCGAATCCATCGTGGGGCTTGTCCTGTATCATCAGAATAGGCTCCCGAGCCACTCGAGCGCTCCCCCGATCGACTTCACAATCTCGGAGATCACTCCCGCCAGCGCCTCTCCCCGGTCAGTCCAGGTATTGTCCACATCATCCGGCCAGGCGCTGAAGGATTGAACCGACAGGTAATTGGTTAAGACCATGGATGGCATAAAGGGAATTTCGGTTCTCAACAAAGCAAACGGGAATATTTCCGTGGTCTCGAGGTCGTCCAGCGACATACCGAACGAGACGGTGGCGAGTTTGGCGCCTCCGGAGCCACCCCAACTCTTGCCCACCGCGCTGAGCGGCAGGGTCTGCTCCGAAATCCCGGCCAACGACACCCCGTTGTCGAAGAAGAAGCTACCCGTCGCCGCCCCGTAATCCGCCTTATGCCCCATCAACCACGCGGCGTGTCGCGCGGCCATGACGGTTCGAACATGATTGGTTCGCATATAACACACGTGGGTTATCAGAACCCAGGTCAAGGCCATGATGGCCAGGCCGATCGTGGCCTCGACCAGGGCCTGTCCGGAGCGAGTCTCCGGAAAGCGGCATCTCTGGGTCAACGCTGTCATGCTTCCAAACCCTGTCCTAGTGATAGATTCCGAGGGGACTGAACTCGTCGCCCCGGGTCGGTTTTTTGTAGTTAAAAGGCAGATACACCGGAATGATCTTTCCCTTCGAGTCGACGGACTCGGTGTAGGAAATCACGGGAGTTCCCTCGACCTGACTGCTGGCCAGGGCAATGAATGCCGGCACCTTCAAAATATCCGGATTCAGGATCTCGCCGGAATACATGGCGTTGGTATCCGAAAACGTGGCCCCTTCCTTGACCCTCAGCCAGCGCAGGGCGCCAAGACCGGCCACTTCGTCCTGGGAGACCTTGCCCGCCATCCAGGTCATGTATCCCGGATTTCCCTGATAGTACTTGTCCGTCCAGCCCCACGGATCCGCCCCGTCTCCCATGGCCGCCTGGTAGACTCCCGCTCCTTCCCATCCTTCGGAACAGGCCGCTTTTCCCGCCTCATAGGCCGTATTCGCCATTGTATTCCACCACTCCGGCGTCTTCCAGGGGAGCCCCTCACCCTCCTTGGGTTTGACGCCGAGTTTGAAAAACGTGTCATCGCCGATAATCGTCCAGGGGAACGCCGCCAACGTGATGGAATTGAGCGGAGCCGGCAGCGAGCCCAGGTTTGAAAGCACGTCCTCCGCGCCGCCCCAGGAGACCCCGCCGGCGTCCAGAACGCTCGCCAGATACTGGGGAACGACTTCGATGAGATTATCTCCCCCGCTTTTTATCGCGAGTTGGTTTGCGTATCCCACTGCCAGAATCGGGAACACCGTACTCGCGATCTCCTGAAACTTATTGATCGCCTTCGCAAAGTTCTCCTGGGCCTTATCGATCTTCGGGGCTGGAACGCAAAGCGTGCAGGTGACAAAGGTGGCCACCACAGCCGCCGCATAGGCGGATGTCCAGGCAAAGGGTTTGGCCACATTCACAGCCACCACGGAAAAGACCGAAGCGGCGCAACTCACCAGGGAGGCGGATTCCGCGATGAAGAGAATCTTGTTGCCCTCGTAATGGATGTTGTTCAGATGCTGGATCACGTTGCACCCGCGCGCCTCCCACAGCGCCGCCGCCTCGGCGGCGGAGTCCACGGCATTTTGGGCCACGATGCGTTCGTAAACGGCCTTGTTCATGTCGCCATTCAGCACCACCGTCATGACCACCAGAAACATCATGGTTCCGGACAACAACAAGGCGCTGCCGGAAGTGTCTTTTCGAAGAGCCAGGATTCGTTCAAGTAGTTTCATGTTTTCGTCAGATCCCCGAGATGATCCCTCTTTTCAGCCACATTTTTCTTTGCTTGTTCGCAGGAGTTATATTTCTTCGCCTCCCACTCCTGGGCATGGGACAATTCCACTTCAGCCGCCGCGCGCTCCTCCGTGCCCGGCGCCGTCGCGGCGACATGCTGCTTGGCCTTGTTCGTCGCCTTACGGGCGTCATCATACGCCTGACACTCGGAATTACACTCCTTCTGGGCGTCCTCAAGATCTTTCCGCGCCTGATCCATCTCCTTGGCCTTCGCCTCCAGCGCGGGATCCGTCACCTCCTCGGCATCCACCGTGTTGGGCAACCTCGGCCGGAAGGATTCAATCTCCCCCCACTCCTCGTATCCCATCGAGCACTTGCTGCGCACCGTGACATGCGGACAAAGGGTCAGATACGGATCGGCGTCGGGTATATCAAATCCCGCCACGGACTTCTGCTGTTCTTTCAGCATCTGATACTCGCCGTAGTACTTCGGGACGCCGCCCAGTCCTTCGCGCAGGGATTTCAAACTCGTGAAGACCTTCTCGCCCGCCACCAGGTTCCACAGTTCGACAAGTCCGGGAACATAGATCGGTTGCGGGTAGATGATTTCGACATCAACCTGCTTGGGATCGCCGCTGGTGGAAATGGAAAGCCCGCCCCCGAGAAGACTCGAATTCAAACGAAGGTTTTTCGCCACCGCATACCCCTTCACCAGTTTCTCAAGACCCGATCCCGTCAGTTCGAACGCCCCCAGATCGTATCCGAGGGCGGTGAGTTCGCCGGGCATAAGCCGGGCGATCGGGGCAAAGGCCATCGCGGCGGCCGACAGGGCCTTGTCCTCATCATGATAGACCGCATAGGAACGGGCGGCGACATACGCCGCATAGTTCCCCACCTGATGCGCCTGCACAACGGCCACGTATTGCAGCATCGCAAAAAACATCAGCAGCACGATCGGGATCACAATGGCGAACTCGGTCAGCGACTGAGCGCGATCGTCCTTCACGATGCCGGGACCATTTTTTCTCAGATTCACGTTATGACAAGACCCTTTTTTACTTTGCGCCACACAGAAACAGCGCCATTTCACACCCTATCGCGATGGCCAGACCGTAAGGCACTAAGATCGGTTCGGCCCTTACCATCGGGATCTCCCCGCCCTGCTTGCGGATCACCAGGCGCCGAAGCCCGCCCCCCAGCCGAAGCCAGAGGTCTTTTCGCCAGATCACCATCATCAGCGCCAGGCACACCCCCACCAGCGCGGTGTAAAACAGGGCGGGTTGAATCAATTTGGCGCCCATCAAGGCGCCGGCCGCCCCCATCAGTTTGACATCCCCCCCGCCCACTCCTCCGAAAATGTAAAATATAAACAGGAACCCGAAGCCGATAAAAAGACCGCCGAGACTCAGCCAGAAGGCGGGCATTCCCTGCACGTACCCCAGGAACAACCCCACGGCCATCCCCGAGAATGTCACCCAGTTGGGAATACGGCTGTGTTTGATTTCACTATACACAGCCACCGACAACATGGCCGCCAGCACGACCAGGGCCACTGTATTTTCAACGGATGCGAATGTCATCATGGCAGTTTGAGTTGGATCGTTTACGGCCCCGGATACAAAAGCAGCACGGTGATCAGGTTATATTGATCCCGGATGGCTGTGTAGAACTCGTTGTCGGGATGAAACAGCCAAATGACCAGGGGCACGGTAATCCCGAGCAGAACCACGTACTCCGTGATCGCCTGGCCACGCTTCGCCCGTGCTCTCTGTGTGCGACGGCTCATTGAACCGAAATCTCCACGTCCACCGCCACCTCCTGGTTTTGCGGCGTCACCCCGCGAAGGGTGATTTTCCGAACCCGCCCCTTCGCCGCAACCAGGGATCCGGCCTCAACATATATCCGGTAATCGGCCGACATCGGGTCAGGTTCAATCACACACTGAAATTCCCCCGATGAGGAAACCGCATCCCGCAAGACAAGTGTCGGCTCGCCGACCTGCCTCAGCCAGATGATACGGGACTGGGGCTCCTGCTTAGCCTCAAACATGAGACGCGAGGGAATCACCTCATAGTCCCGGGGATACTCAATCCGACCGACGATTTTGCAGGGCGGATCGTTCGTATTCAGGCTCCTTACGATCACCGTGAACAGGGAACGCCCCCGTGGCAGGGAGTCCAGGGCCTGAACCGCGACACGGTATTGACCCGCCCGAACCTCCACTACCTCCGCGGCCATGTTCGTATTGTCACACTCCACCTCCGAAAGGGGCTCCTTCAACGCCAGAAGGGGCCGGACATCCACCTCGCTTCTCCGGTGCCCGGCGGCGCCGCCGACACTGAATTCCGGCGGGGTCAAGGCATACACCGGAACGATGGAGGCATGGACTTCCACGATCCAGTCGGTGGGAAGCGGATCATTGGAGTGAATCGTGATAAAGCGAAAGACTTCACCGCTGAGCAACCGTGTATCCAGGGAACAATGCGCCACCGTCCGCCCGCCCGGTGGAATCGTAGTTTCATCCAACACGACGGTCATGCAGGAGTCGCAACTCAACGTCACCGCTTTGATTTCCAGACCGGCATCACCGGCATTTCGGAGGACAAAATCATGATCCAGGCGAGTGGCGTTCGTGACACTCCCGAAGTTCCAATTCGGTTGATCAACGACGAGACGCGGCGCGGCGGACACGGGGGCGGGGAAGGTTCCCGCGATGACGAGAGCCCATACCGGAATGGAGATCCGCCTCATGACCTCACTGCGCATAATCTTTCAATTTCCTGGATGCCCGCACATAGTACTCCTCACCCGGCGCGCTGAGTTCGAGCACCATCTTAAACGCCTGCCGGGCCAGATCCGCCTGCCCCAACTCCTCATGCACGAGGCCTCTCTGATAGGAGGAACGGGCGGCGGCCGTCATCCTTTTCTGGAGTTTCTCCAGCCCCTGAAGGGCGTCCGTATTATTGGTGTCAGCCTGCACGGCCAGCTTATACAGGCCGAACGCCGCCTTTTGATCCCCGCCCTGAAGCGCGGCCTCCGCCTTGGCGCAATCCTCGCGACACACCTCGGCCAGTCTGACGCCGAGCCGTTTTTTCGCCTCGACGGCCCGTTTCCGGAATTCGTTCAACGGATCGTCCTCAATCTGGATTAACGACTCACAGGCGTGCAGGTGACGTCTCAGCGCCGGCACATCATCGGGAGCGTCCATGGCCTCTGCGCCGGCCAGCAACCCGATGAGCGGTTCAATCTGTCGTATCCGGTCGCGCACCCCCAGCATCAGCGAATTGGCGGGCGAGGCCTGGAGTCCCCTGTCGCACTCCACCAACGCCTCTGAAACCAGACCCTTCTGATACTTCGCCCTGGCGCGAATGACGTATTCAGCCACCTTGCGATTGCTGGCGGTATTGTCCAGACACTCCCGCGCCTCGATGAAATACACGCTGGATTCCGGAATGGCGCGCAACGCGGTTTCGGCCATGTCAATCTGCTGGTGCTTAAGGCAGTCTTTCGCCTTCAGCAGATTCTGTTCCGCCTCCAACTCCCGTGTCGCCGCCTCAAGGCGCTGACGCACCAGGATCGATTTCGGAAAGGTATCCCGGGCTTTCTCCAAAAGCGCGACCGCATCTCCCCAGTTTCGGGCGGAGAACGCAACCTTGGCGTTCTCAATGGATTTGATGACGGCGATCAACCCCCGGGCCCCCGCGTTGTTCGGCGAGTTGCGCAACACCTGATAGCACAACTCCTTGGCCTTGTCGTAGAGTTCCTTCCCGGCCGCCAGTTCGGCTTCGGCAAGCGATTCCCTGGCCGCCATGTCCAACGTGACGGCCTTGATCCCCGCCTTGGCCTCCTCGCTGTTTTCATCCACTTTCAGCGCCGACTGATAGGCCTCCATCGCCTTCACCAGGTCGCCCCGCCGATGCAGGGCCTCGGCCTCACCCAGAAATTTCCCGGTGACATCCGCCGGTTTCAGCAGTGCGGCCAATCCGAGAACGACGATGATGATCGCGGCCCCGAGAAGCGCGCGAGTCCGCAGTTGACGCTGTTTTGCAAGATTGCATTTCTTGAAAACCAGCGAGGAGAGTCCGATTTTTATGCGCTGACCCGACTCCAGCGTCGTCCGCTTGACCTTGATGCCATCCACGAACGTGCCGTTGCTGCTGTCCAGATCTTCCAGTATGTGGTGGTCGCCATCGCCCGTGATGCGGGCATGATAAATGGACACGGCATCATCCAGGAGAACAATATGGTTGTCCAGGCCGCGCCCGATAAGCAGGGGCGGCTCCCAATTGGTTACTTTGCCGCCCGCAAACGGTCCCTCCACAATGGTCAACTGAACGTTCCAATCCTTTCGCGCGGATGGGGTCACGACTTTCTTGCCGGGCGCGGCGCCCTCAACCTTGTTAAACTCCATCACGCGGGTCGCCCCGCTCAGGGGCTCGTCGGAATCCGGTTGATTCCGGTCCAGCATAAACTTCAATTGGGTGGCGCCGATATCGATTGCATCGCCATCATTCAGTTGGGTTCGCTCGGCAAGGGGTTTGCCGTTCAGCAGGGTGCCATTCCGGCTGCCTTTGTCCTGAATCCAGAACGTCTCATCCGTCCGGGTTATTTCGGCGTGCTGGCGGGAGGCCATGGGTTCGTCGTCCAAGACCAGGTCGCACTGGGACGACCGTCCGAAAATGAAGACCGCTTTCGTGACGGCCGCTTTCTTCAGTTGACGCTTCTCTTTGGACACCAGCAGTAGTGCGTTCATAAGGCCTCATTTCTTCAGGGACAGTCCCCGAACCAACTGGGAAATTTCCTGATAGTCAGGATCCTGTTTATCCGGGAGCATCAGAAGCAGTTTACTGGCCGCCCAGTAGGCGGTTTCGCGATCTCCCTCCTTCAGGGCGCGATTGATCTCAAAGCGTTGCCGCTGGATGGCCTGACTGTAATAACCCAGCGCGGTCCGCAACGCATGGGCGGTCTCCTCATAACCCAGCGCCCGCTCCGGCCGGGCAATGGACAATTGCAGGGCCCGTTTGTAGGCCTGAATGGCCCGGGGCAGATTGTCCGGCTTGACGTTCCGGTTGGCCACCAGCGAGTCCCCGTTTCGCTTATGCTCATCGATAAGACGGGCAAGCCCCGCAGGATCGCCCAGCCCCATCTTCTGCATCGCGTCATCCGGCAGGGGAAAGTCCAGGAACTGCTGCGGGCCTGACAACGAAAAACTCATCAACAGTGTCGAGAACAAGGCGGCCTGTTGCTGGAAGAGGGCGGTTGAACTGGCGGCCTCGACGACGATGCGAAGCCCGCCGTTGATCAGATACAGACCCTTGCCCTGCCCGTTCTTGAGTTTGAATCCATAAAAAATGCAGGACGCCTCATTGACCTTCATCGGTTTTGAACCGAGGAAGACGTGGTTGGATTTAACAGAACTCTGGTATTGAAGAAACCCCTCCGTCAAACCGGTCGTCTCGTACTGGGCGCCCCGGTCGACATCCACGCGCAGTCGCGTCCAGGCGGCGCCATCAAGTCGTCCCAATCCGACGATCAACGGAGCGTCGGGCAGGGACTGAAAACGGGTCCATGAACTCGGGTAGGAGATGCCAAACCCAAACACGGGGTCGGCATAGTGATCCTGGGCGGCCCCCGCCTCCGGAACAGGTTTCTGCGCCAGAAGAAACCAGGCCAGACCCGCGCCCAGCGCCACGGCGAGGGCCGCAAGCCCGTAGACCAGCGCCCGTTTCCGCACCCGGCGTTCGGGCGTTGCGGGGGCCTGCCACTTGGGCAGGTCATCGGGATTCAACATGCGAGTCTGCTCGCCGACAATCCCCCGCGTGGCTTCCGGCCCGGCCTCGCCCTCATCGCCGGACGGAAGGACATCGATCCGCTCCATGAATTTGGTGCCGCTCGTTCCCGCGGAGAGCGGCTGCACGTCATCCGGCGATCCACCGGGTACATCGGCGGACTCCTCGTAACGAAACCGGATGTCGCCCACCTCCAGGATATCCCCGTTACTCAGGGGGACGACGCCCTGCAGTCGTTTCCCATTGAGATTGGACCAGCGGGAACTTTTGTCCTCGGCAAACACCCGGTCATCCCGGGTTTGGAGTTCAAGATGGTGGCGCGACACGCGCGGATCATCAATCTGGAGATTCGCCGAACGGGATCGCCCGACAACAAACAACGGGCTCTCCACCGGGACAACCGTGCCGGAGTCGCCTCCGTTTAAGAGGGTGAGATGTCGTTTCATATCACGTTCCTACTTGGCGTAACTGGTGATCATCTGAATAAACACGGGCGCCAGAATCATGAGGAAGACCGCCGGCATGATACACAACACGAGGGGCGCGAGCATTTTCACGGGCGCCTCCTGGGCGGCCTTTTCAGCGCGTTGGGCCCGCCGGATCCGCAGCATGTCGGATTGCACCTTCAACACCGGCCCGATACTGGCGCCCAGGCGATCCGCCTGAATCAGGGAGGACACCACGGCGCCCAAATCCTGGAGCTTGACCCGGTTGGCCATTTCCCGAAGCGCATCCCGCCGCGGACGTCCCAACTCAATCTGGTTGAAAAAAAACGACAACTCATCCTTCAGCGGACCGGCGCGATGTTTCTCGACCACGCGCCTGAGGGCCGTCAGAAAATCCAACCCCGCCTCGACCGAAATCGTGAGCAAATCCAAGGTATCCGGAAGTTCCAGGGAAATGGACTGTTTTCTGCGCGCGGCGCGCTCGCCGACATTCGCGGCCGGGAAAATAAATCCCGCCGCCATCAGGGCCAGATACACGAGAATCTGTTTCGGTCCCTCAAAGAGAAAGTCAAAGATCCCCAGTTGAAACAACAGGGAACCCGCGACGAGCGGAAACAGAATCATCCCGACCAGTTGAATTCCCAGCAATTCAACGCCCGTGATCCCGCCCGGCTGTCCGGCGGAAATTAACAGCGCGTCATGATTCTTCACCATCCCGGGAAGCGGTTTGCCAATGCGCACCACAGCCGCCTCACCCAACATTGCCAGCGCGTGTCTGAGTTTCAGGTTCATGGTGTCAATACTTTACCGCCGCAATTTTACGCACCCAGATATACCCGACCACATCCAAAATCACGACCACCGCGAGGGCGAGAAAACCGTAAAACGTGGTCCACATCAGCCGCATCAATTCCGGGTTGACCTTCATGACGAAAAAGCCGAACACATACGGCAGAAGCCCCACAATGAGCGCCTGAAGCCGGCCCTGCGCCGTCAGGGAATCCGCCTTGCCGCCCAGCACCTTGCGCTCGCGCACCATGAAGACAATGCGCTCAAACACTTCGGCCAGGTTTCCGCCCATCTGCCGGGTGATCTGAATCGCCGACACCGCCAGATCCAGATCCGCATCCCGGGTGCGGACGACGCAGTTGTGCAACGCATCATCCAGGTCCACACCGACTCTGTATTCCCGGCGAATCAGTTCAAACTCCTGGGAAATGGGCGCCGGCATCTCCTCAATCAGCATGTCGATCGCCTGCTGCAACGTAAACCCCGCGCGCATGCCGTTCGCCATCAGCACCAGGCCGTCCACCAGTTGTTCGCTGAACGCGCGCCGACGCTTGACGCGCATGACCATGATGACCAGGTCGGGCACAAAATACCCGATCAGTCCCGCAACCAGGGCCACCACAAAGGGGACGGGGGGGGTGGCTTCCCAACTCAGCAGAAGCCCGATGACTCCCAACGCAAACGAAACGCCCCACTTGACCTTGTGCAGGCCCTCCACGGAAATAAAGATGAACATCTCCTCAAGCCGGCGGGCCACCTGCTCTTTCTCCCGCGAGCCGGACTGCCTGACGACGGATTGCACCTGGCGGTAAATGAGCAGAATAATGGCGACGACGGCCGCAAAACCAAGTAGTAGAACGAGTTCCAACATAGTCACTTACTCCGCTGTTGGGACAAACATGGCCATATCCACATCCAACCCCGCCTGGCGCAATTCCTCGACAAACGTGGGAATGACTCCCGTCGCCGTGTAAACCCCCTCGATCAAACCGTCATCCGTGATCCCCGTTCGTCGAAACGAGAAGATCTCCTGCAACCGGATCTCCCCATCGTAAAGCGACGCCACCTCGGCGATGGACGACACCTTGCGCGTTCCGTCGGAAAACCGCGAAATCTGGACAATCATGCTGACCGCCGAATAGATCAGTTCCCGTATGGCCTTCAGGGGCAAATCCGTCCCGGCATAGAGCACCAGATTTTCCAGACGCCTGACGGCATCGACCGGAGAATTGGCGTGAACCGTCGTCAGGGAACCGTCATGACCCGTATTCATGGCCTGCAACATATCCAGCGCTTCGCCACCGCGGCACTCCCCGACCACAATCCGGTTGGGCCGCATACGCAGGGAATTTTTTACCAGATCCCGAATGGTCACATCGCCCTTCCCCTCGATATTGGGGGGGCGCGTCTCCAGCCGCACCACATGATCCTGGGGCAACCTCAGTTCGGCGGAATCTTCTATGGTGACAATCCGGGCGCCATCGGGAATGAATGACGACATGATATTGAGCAGGGTCGTTTTTCCGGATCCCGTCCCTCCGGAGATCACCGTGTTTTTTGCCGCCAGCACACACACACGCAAAAAATCCGCCATCGGCTGATTCAGACTCCCATACCCCACCAGATCGTCGATCACAATCCGTTTCTTGGGAAATTTACGGATGGTAATGGTCGGACTGTCAAGGGCCAGCGGAGGAATGATGGCATTCACCCGGGACCCGTCCTGCAACCGCGCATCCACCATGGGACTGCTTTCATCGATCCGCCGCCCGATCGGCCCGACAATGCGTTCAATCGCCGTGAGGATTTCATTCTTGCTCAGGAACATCTTGGTTGATTTCTCAAGACGGCCCTTGCGTTCGACGTAGATTTTCTGGGGGCCGTTGACCATGATTTCCGTCACATCCCCGTCCGCCAGCAAATCCTCGAGGGGACCCAACCCCAACGCCGCATCCAGAACGGCTTTTTTCAATTCTCCCCGGTCATACCCCGCCGGAATGTCCTTTTCGCGCGCCGAGATCAACCGATCCAAAACCTCACCGGCCCGCTGCCGCAATGAACTGTCCGCCATCTGGGACAAGGTGAGTTTCTTCAGGTTCAGTTCGGCAATGAGCTGCCCATGGAGAACCCGGCGGAACTCCTCCATGGTCGCCTCGGCTTTTTCCTCGAAAACCTTGGCGCTTTCGGAAAAGACAAAGCGGTACCTGCCGATCAGGAACTCATCACCCGGCGCCAGGACGTTCTGGATGATCCGCTTCTTCTTCAGCGTGGTGCCATTGGTGCTGCCCAGATCCTGCAGCCAGAAAACCTTGCCCCGAACCACAATCTGGGCATGCTTGTAGGACACATTCTTGTCCCGGAGAATGACATCACACTCGGTCGAACGACCAATCAGCACGCGCTCCCCGGAAATATCAATCTGCTGGCCGCTGTATTCTCCGCCATCTATTACGACAACCGCCATGTTTACCTGATTTCAAGGAACCGCTTCAAGGCGCGGCTTTCTCTTTAAGAAGGTGTTCCCGCTCCTTACTGAACGCGGGCGAAGTGTCGGCCTGCGGGAATACAGGCTTCGGCGAAATCAGGACAATCAACTCACGGCTTTCTACCGACTTTTGCTTATTGCTGAAGAACATGCTTAATAATGGAATATCCCCAAGAAGCGGTGTTTTCTCCTTGAATTGGGTAGCCAGGGATTGAACCAATCCAGACAGCATGATGCTTTCCCCAACCTTGCACATCGCCACACTCTTGGTGTCAAACTTCTCCAGCGAGAACGTCCCCTGCGGCTTGGCGCTGGGCACGCTCACTTCAATCGTCACCTCATTCATGATCCGGTCACGCCCCTGCAAGGTGGGTTTCACCTTCAAAATGATCCCGTATTCAATCTTCTCCAGACTGCCGGCATTGATTCCCGAGACCGAGAAATAGGTCGCGCCGCCCGAATGGAAGGTGCCCTCCCCGCCGCTCTTGGTGCTTAAATGCGGTTGCGCCAGGATTTTCGCATTGCCGGATCCGACCAGGGCGTTGATCCTGGCCGACACGTTCGCATTCACACTGAAACTATTGACCGTCGGCGTCGCCGTTCCGCCCCTCAAATCGAAACTTCCCCCGATCGTGGCGTTCTTCAACACATTGTAACCGATGTCACTGGCGGAAGACTTGTCGATCTGAACAAAATGAACATCCGTTTCAATCATGACTTCCTGAACCCGCAACAGATTTTTCACAACGGGGACACGCAATTTTGCCACTTCACTGGCGCGGGCCAAATCCGCCTCACTATAGACAACCCCCTCCAGTACGGCCGTGTCTTCCGAAACACGGACCTTGACCGTGTCACACCCGATGTCGCGCACGATGGCGTCCTCGACAAATTTACTCATTTCCGTACGATCCAGCCTGACCATGTTCAAAATCACACTGGCATAGGCATCCGCCACCTTCATCACCCGGTCGTAATCGGACTTGGTCAGGACACTGCCCTTCAGGACAATTTTACTGCCCACCACCTTCACGTCCAGACCATCGACTTCCGACAGCAGTTCCTTGATCTGCCCCAGCAAATTCTGGAGGTCGCTCGCCACCTGAATTTTGTAGGACAAATCAGACCCCTGCAACCGCTCCACGCGGAGATCCGTGTTCCCCTCGGTCAGTCCTTGAACCAGAACCGCCTTGCCATCCCCGTCCGGACGGGCGTCCGCAACGGCAGGATTGGCCACCACAATCCGCCTCACGCCTTCCGCCACAACGATTCGACTGGTGGAACCCTTGACAACCACCACGTCCTCGGCGCGCACCGAACCGGCCAGGACAGCGCTCAACCCCATGCCCAGCAACAACGAATAATGACGCTTCATGTTACTTCTCCCCTTGTGGTTTGCCTGTATTCATTACCGGTACCGACTCCGACTTCGACCCCTTTTGAACTTCGATGATCCGCATCGCCCGTTTTCCGTCCAGATCCCCGACGATCGAATCGATGGCATCAAACGTGACTCTCGGCAATTCCGCGCGAGCCTTGACGTCGTTCGCCCCATCCCGGCGCAAAACGGCGCCCAATTCGCCATGCGCGGACGCAAACATCAACAACTGCGCCTCCGGCAGGGTTAGCGAGAGGGTCACATCCCCGCCGCCTGACACGCCGCCCACCCGGGACTCAACGCCAAACGAATCCCCCAGGGCCAGAACCGTCACATTCTGCAACAACACGACGTTCACCATATCCGAACCCTGCCGCCACGTCGCCGACGTATTGGGAAGACTCTGGACGGGCTTCGGCAGGGCAAATGAACCGATGACATCAATGTGATCATTCGGCTGGATCAGGCCACTCTTGATACCCTTGGCGATTCCGACCGTGAACGCGCCCTCCCCGGCGGGAATCGCGCTGGACAGACCACTCTTGGCTTCACTCACCAAATCCGACCAGAGCACCAATTGACCCGCCTTGACCGCGACCCGGAGTTTGCGCCCCAGAATCTGCTTTAACTCGGCGCTCCCCTTGATCGCTTGAGCCGGAATGAATTGCTCGGGCACCTCCTTGGGCGCAAACATCTCCAGGGAGAGTTCAGCCCCCGCCGCAATGTTCACCTTCGCCGACACCACCGGCATCCCCTTCAGTTTATCCTGCGTCGCCTTTTCCGCGCGCTTGACATAGGAGTGGATCGAAAATATGGCCAGGACACCAATAATGACGGCAATAATGATCGGAGTGCGATTTTTCATAGCGGCTGATTCCAATACTGATAACCGGCCCGGGGCGTACCCCGGGCCCTCGACTCACAACACCTTTTCCACGATCCCGAAATCAGGAAAACAGACTATTGATTTCCCGCCGCAGCGTTCTTGTCAAAGTCATTCATCCCGGCCTGCTTGCCCGCCTCGGCCTTCAGCGACGTGGCCGCCGCATCGGACTCGGTCTTATCCACCTTTCCGGACAAGGCAGCCCCTTCCCGCGAGAACACGCCCTTGATCTGCTTTCCGAAAAGCCCCGCTATCAAAAGACATCCGATCGCGATTACGGCAATGATAATGATGTACTCCGTCATCCCCTGACCCGACTTCGCTGTTCTTGCTTTCATGATGATCCGCCTTTCGTGTTACTTTATAACCTTGTCAGGGATAGTAAATGCTTGCTACATGATGGCAAGATAATTTTTGTGATTTTACGCGAAAGAAAAATGAAGGCCGTCGCCTGCCGGGCCTGACACAAACGAGAAAGGGATCAACATGACGACCATGAACGTGAACCATCATGAACGTGACCAAGGAGCCGCCTCCCCTCCCCCCGACGCCGACAACTGCAAAACGCTCGGTTCAAAGGAATCCGGCGCTCCCAAATCGAAAGCCAAACCCTCCTATCTCTATCTGTTTTTCGCGCCGGTTCAGGAGTATTTGACCGATGACGACGTCTCGGAAATCCTGATCAACGGTCCCCGGCAAATCTACATTGAACGCAAGGGGAAATTGGCGCCGACTACAGCAACCTTCCTCAATGAGCAATCCCTGGAGGCGGCGGTGATGAATGTGGCGCGTAGCGTCGGACGCTTCTTCAATGCCGAAAACCCCCAATTGGACGCCCGGTTGCCCGACGGTTCCCGTCTCCATGCCGTCATGCCGCCCCTGTCCCGCTCCGGAACCATCGTCGCCATCCGGAAATTCCGCCGGGAGAAATTGACGCTGGAAAAATTGATCGAGTTCGGCAGCATTACGCCTGACGGCGCCAAATTGTTGGACACCATCGTGAAGTCAGGGAAGAACATCATCGTATCCGGCGCAACCTCCTCCGGCAAAACCTCCGTCTTGAACGTGCTGAGCGCCCTGATTCCGGACAATCAGCGCATTCTTGTGCTGGAAGACGCCAGCGAACTCCAACTTCAGCAGACGCACGTCGCGAGTTTTGAAACCCGCAAACCCGACGAGCACAACAAGGGCGAGATCACCATCCGGGATCTGCTCCGGTCCGTTTTGAGACTTCGCCCCGACCGTATTATCGTGGGCGAAATCCGCGGCGGCGAAGCCCTCGATATGCTCCAGGCCATGAACACGGGCCATGAGGGTTGCATGTCCACCATCCACGCCAATAGCGCCAGGGATAGCCTGTCCCGACTTGAGACCTGTTCATTATTAAGCGGCGTTGAGATTCCATTGGCCGTCATCCGGGAACAGGTCGCCTCCGCCATTGACGTCGTCGTCCAAACAGCCCGCCTGACCGATGGCACTCGAAAAATCACCGGCATCACCAAGGTTCTTGGACTGGAACAAGGCCAGTACAAACTGGAAGACATCTATTCTCTCCCCGGCCAGCCAACGCATAAATGACAGCCCCGGATTCAGTCACAAAAAATATCATTGCTTTATTGCACAACTCACTGTACGTGAGTTGT
>CAYHEL010000004.1:0-4994 GCA_964355415.1 uncultured Verrucomicrobiota bacterium
CTCGTGATGGTCGTGGCGATTGACGCCGCGCAGGAAGACGCGATGGCCGTTGATGAGGATGGCGCGGAAATTCTTGTCGATGCGCTTGAACCCGACCCGCGTGCTGGTGGCCTCAAGGACCGCGCCCGTCTCATCGAGCAGTTCCACGACCACGGTGTAAAGGGTCGGCGTCTCGGCCGACCAGGGATGAACCCGCCCAAGATCGGCCTTGAGATGGTTGAGGCGCATGCGTTGTGTGCCCCAGTTGCAATTTGCGCCGAGCGCCTGTTGAACAGCGCCCCCCGGAACAGCCTGCCCCGCCGCATCAAAGAGTTCCAGCCGCAGGGAATGACCGGCAGGCCAGGTACGCCGGTGCAGGCCGATGCGGATCGTGGTGTCGAGGGCGCCGCCCACCAGGTCGGGGTTCAGAATCGCGCGGGCAAAAACATCCTCAATGAAGACCGACTGGGTGCTGTAAAGGAAGACTTCGCGGTGAATTCCCGAGACGCGCCAATGATCCTGATCCTCAAGATGCGTGGCGTCGCTCCAGCGGGTGACTGCGAAGGCCAGGAGGTTCTCGCCCGGCTTCACGAAATCGGTCACGTCGTATTCGCTGGGCAGGCGGGCATCTTTGCTGAGGCCGACGAACTGCCCGTTGACGAAGATAAACCCCGCACTCTCAATGCCGCCGCAATGCAGGACGATGCGCCGCCCCTGCCAGGCGGTGGGAATGGTAACCTTCACCCGATAGAGACCGGTTGGATTGTCATCGTGTGGAACATGGGGGAAATACTCGGGGATCGGCAGGTTGATATTCGTGTAAATCGGCTGATCCTTGCCCGCGAGCATCTGCCAGGAGGCGGGTACGATGATGTCCTGCCAGGCATGATCATCGGCGGCTGGCAGGGCGAAGTCATCCGGCACGGCATCGGGGCAAGCGGCCCACGCGAACCGCCAGAGGCCTTTGACCGCGAGAAAGAAGGGACTGGCCTCGCGCTGGTGGGCCAGGGCCAGGGTTCGATCCGGGTAGGGATAGAGAGTCGCGCGGGGGTTCAGGCGGTTCAGTCCAGTCAGTTCACTCTGCTCCCAGAGCGGCGGCATATGCGGGAATAGTGTTGTTTTGAAGGGGAGTCCAGTGTCCATGGTTACACGTTCTGTTAAGTTCAAAGGCTCGAACGCGTCCCGTCCAGCACGATCATCGCATGACCGCGCAGTTCGGGAACCGTGAAGTTCACCCGTCCATCCTGGTACGAGAAGGGAATCGGTTCACGCCCTGGCGCCAGATAGACTTGCCGGGGAGCCATGGCGAGACGCACGGACACGGGTACGCTGAATACGGGAACCACATCCTCGACCAGGTCAAGACCCGCGGCCCGGCGCTCGGGACAATACTGAAGTAGATGGATGATGGTTCGGTTTTTCTGCCGGGTGACGGTCGCCTCGGTGCTGGTTGGCGCGGTCACGCGGAGCAGGGGGGCGGGCAACAGCCGATTCAGGAGTTTCTCGACGAGGAGCCTGTACGGGACATTACCGTGTTGGGCATAGGCGCCGAAGATCGGGAAGGGGATGGTGCCGCACCGGCCGTGCTGCACGGCGGCCGCGAACCGGCTGAGTTTGTCGCCGGGCGTCTGTTTATGGGAACAGAAATGATTCCATGCCCGCTCAAAGTAGGGCTCGACAACGCGGGCCAGGACTTTGGCGCCGCGTCCCGCGGTGACGCGAATCCCGCGATCATACATGATGTGATCGCTGGCGGGCACGCCGTCGGCCACCTCGCGGTCGAAGCGGATATAGGTTGCGGTGAAGGGGGAGAGGCCTTCGGGACGGATTCCCAGTTCGGGCAACAGGAGTTTCCTGCCTTCCGAATCCAAACCACTGATTCCTGTGGCGAGGAGCGCCCCGCCTTGCTTGATGTAGGCGCGGAGTCTCTTGATCAGGGCGGGAGTCAAGGCAATGGTGTCGGGCAGGATCAGCAATTCGTAGCGGCTGAAGTCGCTGGCATCGCTGACCACATCGAATTGATGTTTCAATTGGGTCAGCATCCGGGTGGCGCCCTCATCGGTGCCGCTGGAGGATTGCGTGGTGCTGAGGACGCCGGAAGGAACCTGGAAGAGTCCGATCTGCGCCACCGGTTCGGCGCCGGTCAGCCAGGGCTCGCGGTCGGCCACACGCTTATACACCTGGCCGATGAGATCATAGGCGCCCCGGTCAAGCGTGCCGCGAGGGTGAAGTTGATCTCCGATCGAACATTGTGCGCCATGGGCCATCATCTGGCTGGTCTCGTATTCCAATGCCGCCACGGGCTTCAGTCCGCCAAAGTCGGCCCAACTTTTATGGAACCGGGCGGTCATGCCCATATAGGGCTTGCCGAAGGTGCGGGCATAGCGGACGTTCTTGGGGAAATACATGTAGCCCCAGCCGCCGGTCGGCAGGGCCTCAATCTCCGCGTGGGTCTGGAAGGCGATGTCCTCGGCGAGATTGAAAAAGGGGCGGCAGTTGAAGAAGACAGACGCGTTCTTGCTGCTGGCCTTCACCATGTCGTGGAAGCGTTTCATGTAAGCCAGCGCGACCTGCCGTGCGTACCGGTTGCGGTCGGACTCAACCTCCGGGTTGTGTCCCGCGCGGATCATGCCGTCGATGGCGAACTTGTTCAGACTGGGTTGATCCCAGCACATGTCGAAAAAGATGCCGTCCACCGGTCTGAAACGTTTCAGGACCTCCGCTGTTTGTTCGGCGAGGAAATCCTGGTAAGGGGAGGACAGGTCGAGGATTTGCCAGCCGGATCCGAAAGGGCCTCCGCTCTTGACCTTGGCGCTGTCAGGGCGAAGGGCGATCCAGTCGGGATGGGTGTTGGCGGCGTATTCGTCGCATTGGACGCTGAGGTAGATCGGCGCGCGGATGCCCTCGCGGTGCAACGCCTCGACCTGGCCCTCAAGCAGATCCAGGCCCGGTTTCAAGCCCGGATGCCGCTCAGGGCGTTTCGTGTTGTAATAGAGATGTCCGTGATGACACTTGGCGAAGACGGTCACCGAGTTGACGTGGGCGGCCTTCATGGTGGCCGCGAATCTCTTGGGGTCGAACTTTGAACCGACGTCCGTGATCCAAGGACCGGTGTGGAAATCAAGATGCACCTGGCGAAATGGCAGTGAAAAGGATGTGTTCATGGAAACGTGCTACAGAAAAAAATACCGCGATGCAATTCCTTATTTCGGCACCCGCTGGATCAGCCCGCAAATTCATCAGTCTGCGCCTTGACCTTTGAAGGGACGAAAGATTAGACTGATCGGCAGGAACGTTGGGAGACTCTCATTAAGGAGGACGCGCGAATGAATCGATGGATCAGATGGCTTGTGGTGGTGGCGTGGGTCTCGGCGGGAACCGCCGCTTTGGCTCAGGAGTGGACCGCGACGATTGAACGCGGGGAAGCATCCGGAAAGCGCTCCAACAAGGCGCATGTCTGGATTCCGGACGGATGCAAGACCCTCCGCGGGGTGTTTCTCGCGCAGCCCTGCATGTTCGAGGCGAAACTCGTTCGAAACGAGGAGGTGCGAAAGGCCTGCGCTGACAAGCAACTGGCCGTCGTGTACGCCGAGTGCGGCATCGGATTGCGATTCCTCTCGGAAAAGGGCGCCCAGAACATGGAGGAGGTCATGCGGGACTTGGCGAAGGCCGCAGGTCATCCGGAACTTGAATTCGCGCCCTGGATCACAGCCGGTCATTCCACCTGCGGAATTTTTTGCCGGAACGTGGCCTACTGGAAACCCGAACGGACGGCCGGGGTCGTCCACATCATGAGCGGGAACCTCCAGGCGCATGTCGAGGATGTGACGCGGTCGCTGGCCGGAGTGCCGGTTCTTTTCATCAACGGCGAGTGGGAACAGTTCGGCCCCGAGGGCGGGGACATCAAGATGGGATTGCGCTCCAATATGGGGCTCCGGAAGAAGCCGGACGACAAGGGGGAGCAGCAGCAGGGTCAAACCCAGTGGCTGTGCATGCGCCAGCAGATCCTGGCCCGGCGGGGCAGGAACCCCGACAATGTTATGGGGTTACTGGTGAGCCGGAACCATTCCCACACCTCGTGGGAACCCGCCATGAACGGCATGGTGGCCCAGTTCATCCGCAGCGTGGCCGATCTCCGCATTCCCAAGGGCGATCCCGACGGGAAGAGCGTGGTGACGTGCCTTCCCGTAAAGGCTGAACAGGGATGGTTGCTGGATGCCGATATCAAGGCGCCTAAGTTTGATCCGGCTCCCTATGCCGCCTATAAGGGAGAGAAGAAATACGCGTTCTGGTATCCCGATCAGGCCATGGCCATGAAGGTGTGGGACTATAACCAGAAGGGGTGGCCGGATCCCGATCCGACGGCTGACTGGCCGGTCGAGAAACGATATGCCCCCGAGGCGTGTCTGGCGGATCTGGTGGATTCACCCCCGGCTCCGATCCTGACCTGGGGCGGTGGAGATGGTGTGTGGAACTTGACGACGACCGCCTGGCGTGATGTGAAGGGGAATGCCGTGGTCTGGAATCCCCAGGCGCAGGCGGTGTTTACCGGCAAACCCGGGACCATCCGCGTGGAGGGGGACGTGGCCTGCAGCGGCTTGGCGCTGGGCAAGGGGTTCATCCTGGCCATCGGCACAAACGCCTTGAACTGTCGGGCCTCCATCGTGCTTGATCCCGGCAGTAGCGTCGACGTGACGCTCAGTCCGAAGGAAGCCAACGGCCGCTGGGGCGCCCGCATGGTCGCGGCAGGCAACGTGACATTGGCCGGAACCGTGGTTCTGACGGGTGCGGATCTGAAGGCGGGCGGCTACAACATCGTCCGCGCCGGAAGCCGGAGCGCGGGCGCCTTTGAAACCGCCGTCGCTCCAGCGGGTTGGATCGCCAAAGTCAACGGCGGAACCGTATCCCTTTCTCCCGTTCCGGCCGCTCCCTGACGGTCTGACAGGAGGAAGGGACGGTCGCGAGGTGACAGGATTGGGAACGTTTCGGAGGTCAAGTTATGCAATCAATCAATA
>CAYHEL010000004.1:5094-22212 GCA_964355415.1 uncultured Verrucomicrobiota bacterium
GCGAGGTGACAGGATTGGGAACGTTTCGGAGGTCAAGTTATGCAATCAATCAATAAGTCGGACGCGGGAATCTTGAGGGATCTGGGGCGGCAGGTGGCCGAGGTGGCGGCGATTCCGAAGCATCAGGAAACCATCGGCCTGTGGAAGGCGCTGAACGGACTCAAACCCGTACGGCCCATGGTCATGATCGACCAGATCCCCTGGCACGAGATGAATGTCGACGACGAATTGACGCTGCGCACAGAAAGCCAGGACGCCCGGGGTATCGAGAAACGACTCCGCCAGATCCTGTACCGCTGGAAACATATGCCGGCCGATTTCGTGGTGGAGCCGCGCTGGGAGGTCCAGCGGGCGATCACCGGATGGAGTTTTGGCCTCAGTATCGAAGAAGACAGGGCTGTTTCGGATCCCCAGAACAGCGTCGTGGGTCACCTCTACCATGACCAATTGAAGACCGAGGCGGATCTGGAAAAGATCACGATGCCGACCCTGGGTCATGACACGGCTGAAACCGCGAAGCGGGTCGCCGCCATGAAGGATCTGTTTGACGGAATCTTCCCGATTGTCGAGGTGTGCGAGGCACCGATGATGAATGTGTGGGACATGATCGTCATGTGGCGCGGCGCGGAAAGCATCCTGGTCGATCTGGGGGAGAGGCCGGAGTTCATACATCAACTCATGAAGCGGATGGCGGCGGTCAATACCGCGCTGGTCGACCAGTTGGAGACTCTTGGCGTCATGACCGGGCCGCAAAGTTGGATTCACTGCACGGGCGCGTTTACCGACGAGTTGCCGGCATCCAGTTCTCTGCCGGGCCGGATCCGGGCCCGGGACGTGTGGACCTGCGGCATGGCTCAGATCTTTTCGTCGGTTTCCCCGGCGATGCACCAGGAATTCGAACTCGACTATATGAATCCGATCTATAAGCGTTTCGGCCTTGTGTATTACGGGTGTTGTGAACCGCTTGACCGGAAGATGGACATGGTGAGGAATATTCCGAATGTGCGGAAAATCTCGATGAGTCCCTGGGTGGATGTCGAGGTGGCGGCGGCGCAGGTCGGGCGCGACTTTGTTTTCTCGCGCAAGCCCACGCCGGCGTTGTTGGCGGTGGATCGCTGGGATCCCTCAGCCGTGGAGAAGGATTTGCGGGCGACGTTGGATGCCTGCCGCCGGAACGGGTGTCCGGTGGAACTGATCCTCAAGGACATCTCGACCGTTCGGTACGAGCCGCAACGGTTGTGGGAATGGGCGGCCATCGCGCAGCGACTGGTTTCCGGGGGATAACCAGCGTTCGACTTCACTATGAAACAAGGGCCTATAATGCTGATACTCGGTTGCGCCCTTCTCGCCGGAGGGTGCCGGAGTTCACGCCCGGCGGTTGTGGCCGACTCCGGTGGTACTCATCCGGCCGATGCCGTTGCCTTCGGGGGGCATTGGTACAAGGTCTTTGACGAAACGATGTCCTGGCATGAGGCCAAAAAGCGTTGCGAGGCCATGGGGGGGGTGCTGGTTTGCATTGAAACCCCGGGGGAGCAGACGCACATCGCCAAACTCGCCGCCGGTCGCTATCTCTGCCTAGGCGCCACGGATGAGGTCAAGGAAGGCGAATGGGTCTGGATCAATGGCGCACCCTTCACCTATACATGCTGGATGGAGGGACAGCCGAACAATTATGGCGGCTCAGAGAATTTCCTGGCGACCTATGATGGCGGGGATTGGGTGGATGTGGATGACGAAGGCTCCGGTTTTTGGATGCCCACCGGGTTTATCTGCGAGTGGGGAAAATGAGGCCATTCCTTGACTGCAACCGGGATGTGCCGCCGACTGCGGAACTTGAACTTGACAGTGATGTTGACATAATTCAACTGGGTTGTAGGATTATTTTTTTGGTCAGACACCGATGATAATCAGTGAGAGGGAGAATGGACATGAATCTTAAGTCTTCAGTATGTGTATTAGGGATGATGGGTGTTGTGAGCACAGGTTGCGCCGCAGGACTTCCCGAAGGGTTTGAGATGAACAGCCCTGTCTTCCGTGGCGCCTCGGGAATGGGCGTTTACCGCGGCACCGCAGCCCTTCCAACCGCATGGAGCGAGAAAGACAACAAAGGCATCCTCTGGAAGACGAAACTCGAGTTGCCCGGCTGGTCCAGTCCTGTTGTCTGGGGCGGCAAAGTCGTCGTGACCGGGGCCGATGCCACGAAGCGCGTGGTCGCCTGTTTTGACGCCGTGTCCGGAAAGCCGGCATGGAAGACCGAACTGCCCAAGGTGGAGGGGGCAACCGCAGAGTACACCCTCAACACGCAGAGCGATCAGTGGAATGTTCGCATGCACGCCGCTGCGACACCCGCGACCAACGGCAAGCTCGTGTTTGTCCTGTTTTCCAACGCCCAACTCGCGGCCTTGGAACTGGAATCAGGCAAGGTGGTTTGGACGATCGGATTGGGCGACTCCAGCGGGAATTCCTTCGGGGTGGCCAGTTCGCCCTTGATCTCGGGAGACAACGTTATTGTCGCGTTTGAGGGATCGCCCCAGTTTATCGCCGCCTACGACGCCGCCACGGGCAAGGAAAAATGGAAGACCCCGCGTAAGAATTCCACATGGGCTTCGCCGATCCTGATCACAACCGCTGCGGGCAAGAACCTGGTGGTTCTTCCCGCCAACCCGGATGTGACGGCGTGGGATGCCGCGACCGGCAAGGTCGCCTGGACCCTGGATGTGGTGAAGAACAATCCCCAATATTGCGTCGGGCCTTCGCCCGTCTTCGCTTCCGGGATGGTGGTCGTCAATTGCGAGAATAACGGGATGGTCGGCATTGATCCGGACAAGGGAACGTCTGCGTGGACGCTGACTGAACTACCGAATGGCGAGGGGTTTGCCGACGGCACCAGCATGACGACCGACGGGAAGAACGTCTATCAGTACTTCAAGAGTTCACTGACGTGCGTGGATGCCAAGACCGGTAAAGTGGTCAAGCAAAAGGATACGGATGATTCGTCCACCTATGCCTCGCCCGTTCTCGCGGGTGGGAACCTCTACTTGTTTGGCAACAGTGACACCCTGATCCTCAAGGCGGATCCGTCGGCCGACTTCCCTTCAGGCGGGAAAGGGTCTCTCAAGGAGTCCTTTGAGGCCAGCCCCGCCGCAGCCAACGGGCGCCTGTATATCCGTACGGATGAGTTGCTCTACTGCATCGGCGCCAAGTAAGAGTCCAGTCGCACGAAGACGGTCAGATCAGGATACCAGAATGAGAATGCCGGACGGTGTGGATTTCGAGTTTTGGGACGACCTGACGGTCTATCGGCGGGTATTTCATGTCTCAGCGCTTCATCCCCATGCGGCGGACGATAATCCAGGCACTCCAGAGCGCCCCTTCCGGACGATCAGCCGGGTGGCGGTTTTGCTGCAACCCGGCGAGAAGGCGGTTATCCATGAGGGCGTCTATCGCGAACGCGTGACGCCGGCCCGTGGCGGGCGCGGCGCCGACGCCATGATCGCTTACGAGTCGGCTCCGGGCGAACGTGTGGTTCTGCGCGGTTCGGAGCGCTGGGATCCGTCCCTCGCCCGGTTCAGGGTTACGGATAGCGTCCGTCATCAGCGCCCGTTGGAAGGGGGAGTGATGATCTGGATGGGTGATTTGCCGGAGGCACTGTTCCGGGGATACAACCCTTTTCTGATCAATAACACCAGCGAGGTCATGCTGCTTTACGGGCATCAGTGGACCCCGGCCGAAATGAAGCGTTATCTGCTGAAGCGCGGTATGTTGCTCTGTGGAGGGCGCCCGCTGGAGCAAGTCCAGTCCGAGTCGGAACTCCTGGCCGCGCCGGGACGTTTCTGGGTCGATGCCCTGGGCCATGCACTCCATTTTCGATTGCCCCAAGATGAGGATCCGGCTGCGGCGGATCTTGAACTGACTTCCCGCGAGCAGGTCTTTTCGCCGCAGGAGAGGGGATTGGGTCACATCCGGATCTCGGGCCTGGTCGTGGAACATGCGGCCGACCCCATGACGCTCACAACCCTGCAGCATGGCGCCCTGAGTACGGGGGCGGGCCATCATTGGATCATCGAAGACTGTACGGTGCGGTACTGCAATGCGACCGGCATCGATGTGGGGCTTCAGGAGCATGCGCGGCTCGCGCCGCCACAGGAGCGCGGACACCATGTCATCCGGCGAAACCGGATCAGTGATTGCGGAATCACCGGCCTTTGCGGTCTGGGTAATCCCGAGGACACCCTTGTGGAAGGGAACCGTTTCGAGAGGATCGGCGGCCTGTTGATCGAGCGGATGTTCGAATGTGCCGGGCTGAAATTTCACGGGTGCAGACGCGTGCTGATTCGCGGAAACGTGTTCCGTCATCTCCGGCAGGCGTGTGGCATCTGGCTGGACTACCATTGCGGCATGAACCGCGTCACAGGAAATGTATTTCAGGATATCGACAGCATCTTCGGCGGCGTCCATGTCGAAAGCAGTTTTGATCCGCACTGGATTGATGGAAACGTGTTCTGGGATATGAAGTCCTGGAGGGCGGCTGACTATCCGCCTGAGTCGCCCATGCGGGGCGGGCATGGCGTATTCGCCGACTCCTGCGATTTTGTCACCGTCGCCCATAACTTTTTCGGCCCCACGGCCAGTTATGCCGTCGCCTGCCACTTCAAACAGGCGGATCGGGTCGTCTTCGGGAGGGTCGGCCTGAACCGCGGACACCGGGTTCTGAACAATGTTTTCGGTCGTTGCGCGAAACGGGTTTTGTTCGGGCGGCGTGAGGACAATGTCTGCGACGGGAATGTCTATGATCAGACGGGAGACGCCGGCTCGTTGTGTCTGTACAGGCCGGAACCGGCGGCCATTCTGAATTTGGAAACCTGGCGCGACTACGCGGCGCTTGATCGGCATTCCGGGCAGACCGGGGTATCGGCGGAGGTGGACTCCTCGGGAGACTCCCTGATGTTCAGGAGGGGCCCGTCGGAGGTTCGTCCGGTTCCGGTTCCAGAAGGAATGGACTATGAGGCGCCGGGACCCTTTAGTGCGGCGGTATGGGATGCGGCGGAATCCGCAGGCCATCCCGCCTTGCATCCGCTGGGTTCGGGGCGGAAGCCCGTTTGAACAGACCTCGCGGGCGTCCCATAGGACGCCGGTTATTGGTAATTAGTGGAAGGAGTCAGAATGAGTGTGTCTTATCAGCATGATATTGTGAACTATGGCGCGGTGGGTGATGGGGTAACCCTCAACACACGGGCCATTCAGAAAGCCCTGGATGCCGCGGAGGGCGGAGGGATCGTTGTGGTGCCGCCGGGATGTTTCATGACCGGGACGATTTTCCTGCGATCCGACACCGTGCTGGAATTGATGCCAGGCGCCACCCTGCTGGGGTCGCCCCGGCTTCAGGATTACGTGCGGCTCACGAGGGGTGTGACCGGGGATCGCACCGGCTACCATCTGGTGGTCGCCGAAGGGGTGCACAACGTTACGATTCGGGGACAGGGAACCATTGACGGAAACGGGCCGTCGTTCTGGGTGCCGACCAAGGGTTCCGGGCTCCAGGAGTATCCGGCCCACGCCCCTGACGCGGAGCGCGGACGGCTTATGTGGATTTTGGCCCGGGATGCCTACGCCGGGCGACCCAGTCCCATGGTCGAACTGCGGTATTCCCAGGATGTCCGCGTGGACGGTGTGCATCTGACCAATTCCGGCGGCTGGACGTTGCACGCCCTCGATTGCGACCGGGTTTGGGTTCGGGGCATCAAACTGACCAGCAACCTGATTGGCCCCAATAATGACGGCATTGACATTACCGGATGCTGTGATGTGATGATCAGCGATTGCATTATCTCCTGCTGTGACGACGCTGTTTGTCTGAAGACCTATCCCGACCAGCGCGCCTGTGAACGGGTCACGGTGACCAACTGCGTGATCCGGACGCGGTGCGCCGCGTTCAAGACGGGCGAGGCCTTCGGGCATTTCCGGCAGATCGCCTTCAGCAATTGCGTGGTGTATGAATGCTCCCGCGCGGTGGCGTTGTATGCCGACAACGGCGGCCTGGTGGAGGATGTTGTGATCTCCAACATTGTCTGCGACACACGCAGCCCGCTCATGATGAACCGGCCGGTTCATCTCGATGCGCGCGCCTCCGCCGATCACCATGTGCCCTTGGATCCGGCCATGCCGGCCGACCGGCGGAAGACCTGGGTGAACCGGCCTCCGGTCGGCATCCGGAATGTGAGCCTGTCGAATATCCTCTGCCGAACCGATGGGCGGATCCTCATGACCGCCGAACCCGGCGTGATGCTCGAAAACATCACCCTTCGTGATATCCACATGATCTATCCCACCGTGGATGACCCCGATCCCATCGGGCGTGATGTCGGCGGATCGCAATTCTCGAACAAGTCCCCCGCCGCTCGCATGGCACGCGGTGTGATCGTGGCGGAGAATATGGTCAACCTGGTGGTGGACGGGCTTCGGGTGACCTGGCCTGACGTTGACGGCCAGGGACGTGTCACCCCGCCTGAGGAATGGAATTTTTCGCGAAAGGCCGCCAACGGAAGCCTGGAACTGTATGATCGGATCCTGTTCAACAAGGACACCCTTCCCGATTTCTCGGTAGTATGGGGACGGAATCTGAAGGGTGGATTCATCCGGGCGCCACTGGCTCATCCGGCAACGGCTCGGGCGGCACGATATGATCTGGCCGGGAGCACCATCACGCCCATTCCATGACAAATACCATGACAGGTAAAGCGGCAGTCTTGCTGAAGGTGTTGCTGCCGTGCGTCCTGATGATCTCAGGGTGTGCCACGGTGTACACGGTGGCACCGACCGGCGATGACCAGGCGGCGGGGACGCCGGAGAGGCCGTTCCGGACCCTTCAGCGCGCCGCCGACATCATGCAGCCTGGCGATACCTGTGTGATCCGCGGAGGAACCTATCGGGAGACGGTGCGTCCCCGTATCGGGGGCCGCGCCGGCCAGCCGGTTCGCTTTATCGCCGCCCCAGGGGAAACGGTGATGGTGTCCGGAACCGAGGTGATGACCCGTTGGATCCCTTACCGTGACCGGATCTATCAGACGGCCTGCGACGCCGCGCCGGAGCAGGTCTTTGTGGAGGGGAAGATCATGGTTCACGCCCGGTATCCGAACCCGGGAACGAACCTGTGGACGGTCAATACCCTGATCCTCAAGCCGGTTACGAACCAGGTTCTGACCGGAGCGTTGCCGCCGCGCGAAAAGGACTATTGGAAAGGCGCCACCGTGTGGGGGCTGAGTCAGGGACTCGGCTGGGTGGCTTCGCGTTTCGCGATCACCGGATCGGTGGCGAATCTGCTCTTTTATGAGGGAAAGCGCGTGCCATGGTACGGGGGCGGGCCAGGACGAGCCTACCTTTCCGGACTCCTGGGAGAGTTGGACTCGGAACGCGAGTGGCATCAGGAAGGGGGCCGACTCTATTTGTATCCGCCGGGGGGAATGGATCCGAACAAGCTTGTTGTGGAGGTGCCCCGCCGACGCTGGGGATTCGACCTGGCAGGTTTGTCCCATGTTGACGTGGTGGGACTCCACCTGTTTGCCGCGAGCGTCAATCTAGAGGGGGCCACGCAGTGCGTCCTCGACGGCCTGCGGGTCCGGTGGCCTTGCGTGCAGGAGAATATCCGGGGCGGATTCAACCGGGATCGCGCCGTGAGCGCGGCGTCTGAGGGGCTGGGCCTTGTGCTGGCGGGTACGAATAACGTCCTCCGGAACAGCGTCATCGCCTACAGCACGGGGGACGGCGTGTCGGTGTTCGGGGCCAGTAACCGCGTGGAGAACTGTGTCATTCATGATTGCAATACCTCGGCGAGCGACTGTGCGCCGGTGGTGTGCACGGGGGTCGGGCATGGGATCTTCCGGAGCACCCTGTTTAATGGCGGACGGAGCATCATCGTCCACAGGTATCTTGAGCGGGGGCGTATCGAGAACAATCACCTGCATCATGCGGGCCTGTTGAGCAACGATCTCGGAATGACCTACACCTATCACACGGACTCCCGCGGAACGGTGATCGCCTATAATATGATCCACCACAACCTGGGTCGGTCGCCGGGCAGCGTGGGGATCTATCTCGACGATGCGAGCCGGAATCATATTGTTCATCATAACGCCGTCTGGAACGTCTGCGAGTCCATGGCCATGAATCCGCCGGACAGCCGCGGGAACCTGGTTCTCAACAACACGCTCGAAGGGACTCTCGTGTGCATCGGCATGGCGTGGGAGCGTCCGCAGAACATGACCGGATCCAGGGTGGTGAACAATATCTTCCTGAATCGGATCTCACCCAAGATCCCCCCGGAGGTGATCGGGACGAACCTGTTTGCCGCGACGGATCCGCGGTTTGAGGATCGCGCCTCGGCCGACTTTCGTCTGCGGGCCGATTCCCCGGCGGTTGATGCAGGCGAGGTGATCCGTCCCTGGACCGACGGGTTTGCCGGCCGGGCGCCGGATCTGGGCGCGTTTGAACGCGGCTCGCCGACCTGGGCGTGCGGGAGCACGATTCCGGAAGAGGAGTGGATGAAGGAGGCGGAGTGGTCTCTTGTTTCAGATCACAGGGGGCCATGCTATGATAAGCCGGCACTGGAACCAAGAGGCCCCTGATAGAGAGCCGTAGGAGAGGTGGATCATGAAGAATCGCATACTGGTGGGTTTGGTAATACTTCTGATTGTCTTCCTGGCGGTTCTTGGTTTAAGGACAGGCTCTGCGGGGAAGGAAACCCCGCGGGAGGTCAGGACGGCCATCGTTCCCCAGCCGCCCAAGCCAATACTGCCTGCCTCGGCCCAGACGTGGCGCCGGATCTGGTCCTACCCCGCCGGGGCGCCCTTGGCCGGGGCGCCGGTGGGGTTCAATGGCGGGTGGATTGTGACCACGGATAAAGGGCGTGTCGTGGCGTTGGATGCGAAGGGCGTGGAGCGGTGGTCATGTTCCCTCACCAACCTGTCGTTCGCCGGATCGGCCGCTGTGGCCGGAGAGACGGTGGTGGTCGCCGGCTCTGACGGATCCGTTGCCGGACTGGATTTGGCGTCGGGAAAGATCCTGTGGCAGGTTCCCGGCTCAGCCCCCCTTCGTCACGGCCCGCGGGCGGTGCGTGCCGGCGGGACATGGGCGGTTGTGCTTCTGACTCCCGAGAACGGGGTGTTGCGGTGCCTGGAGGCCAGGGATGGACGGGAGCTCTGGGTTTCCGAACCCACCAACCGGAGTGATGGCCCGCCCGCCGCAGAGGGCAGTCTGATTGCCTTCGGCAACTGCGACTCAGCAATCCATCTCTTCAATGCCACCAACGGGGTGCGGATTGGGCAGGTTCCGGTCGGCGCCGATTCCCAGATGGCCGGGGGCGTGTTTGTGTCGGAGGGTCGTGTCTATGGTGGCACACGGTCCGGGGAACTGGTGTGCGCGGACGTTGCCTCACTGGAGTTGTCGTGGCATGTTACCCTTGCCGGGGGCGAGGCGTTTGGAACTCCGGTCTCCGCGCGGGGACTTGTGGTGATGGGGACGGCGGAGGGCGCCGTGGCAGCCTTTGATGCCAAGACCGGCGCCGGACGGTGGAAGGTCTCGGTGAGCAATGCTGTTTCAGCCCTCTGCGTCGAGGATGATTCGATTTTTGCCGTTGCGGGCGGACGTCTTCTTGGTTTGCGTCTGGCGGATGGCGGATCATTTTTCAACTTGCCCATTGGCGACAACGTGAACGGTCCGGTCTGCAACAACCATGTTCTGGCGGTGTCGGACGACGGGGGTAATGTGATCGCCGTAACGGGTAACTAGGAGGTGTGTGATGAGTGATGCAGTTGTGACGCTCTGTGGTGTGGGGCGGCGATTTCAGTCTGGAGATGCGTCGCCGGTTGAGGTGCTGCGCGGCGTGAATCTGGAGGTGGTGTCGGGGGAGAGTCTTGCCATCGTCGGCCCCTCCGGGTCAGGCAAGACCACCTTGTTGCAATTGATCGGCGCGCTGGATGCCCCCGATTCGGGGACGGTGTGCTTTGAGGGGCGTGATTTGTCGGGCCTGAGCGAGGCGGATCGCGGCGCGCTTCGGAGCCGCCGCATTGGTTTCGTTTTTCAACTGCATCATCTCCTGCCGCAATTGACCGTTCTCGAAAACGTGCTGGTGCCGGCGTGGGCGACAGGCGATGCGCCCGCCCGGCGTGATCGGGCGCTTGATCTGTTGGATCGGGTGGGGCTTCGGAATCGCCGCGATCACCGGCCTGCGCAACTGTCGGGAGGCGAACGCCAGCGCGCCGCCTTGGTGCGCGCCCTGATTCTGAAACCGGCCCTCCTGCTGGCGGATGAACCCACGGGTTCGCTGGATCACGCGGGCGCCGCCTCGCTGACGGATCTGCTTTTGGAACTCAACCGCACCGAGGGCGTGACGCTGATCGCCGTCACCCACTCCCGTGACTTCGCCGCCCGCATGTCGCGTTGTCTGCAGCTTCAGGACGGTGTGTTGAGCGCCGTGACGACGTCCTCATGAACTCTCTAATGTGGATTATCCGCAGTCTTGTCTTTCATCGCCGGACGCATCTGGCGGTGGCGGGCGGCGCCGCGCTGGCGGCCGCCGTGCTCGCGGGGGCGCTGTTGGCCGGCGACGCGTTGAATCGGAATCTCCGGCGCATGGCGTTGGAAAGGGTCGGTGGCGTGCGCTCCGCTGTGGAACTGCGTGGCCGGTTCGTGGATGCCTCCCTGGCGGAGCGGTTGGAAAAACACACGGGTTCGACTGTGGCGCCGGTGTTGCGGTTGTCCTCAACGTTTCTAGCCGTCAGCGACACGGGTGTGGAAACGCGCTTTGACCGGGTGAATGCCTATGGTGTCGATGAGCGGTTCATGTCCTTGTCGGGTGTTGCGAAACCGGTAACGCCACAAACGGGCGGTAGACGGATTCAATCCGGCGACATCCTGCTCTCCGCCCGTGTCGCGGATGCATTGGGGTCGTCCGTCCCCGCTCCGGCCACCTCGCTGCGTTTTGAACAGCCCTCCGCCTTCCCGCTCGAGATGCCGCTGGGCGACCGTCGTGGCGACCGCGCCGTCAGACGTCCGGTGCGGACGCGAGGCGTTTTGGCGGATGATGAACTGGGCCGGTTCTCGCTGGTGGCTAACCAGATTCCGCCCCCGAATGCGTTTGTGGACCGGGATTGGCTCGCCGACGCGGCAGGCGTTCCGCATCGCGCGAATCTCTTGCTGGGCAAGGCCGAGCCTGCGGCGCTGGAAGCCGCCCTGCGCGCCGCCCTCTTGCCCTCGGACGCCGGTCTCGAAGTATCGCGAATCATTCCGCCGGCGGGGACGGGCGGCGTGTGGCTGGTTCGCTCGGATCGTATCTATCTGGACGAGGCCTATGCACGGGCGTTGTCCGTCGCGGCGCCCTCCACGCCGGTCGTGTCGTTACACCACCTGGCCGACGCCTTTGCGGCGGGCGGACGGGAGACTCCCTACGGCTTCATTACCGCCCTTTCCCCAACTTCGGATTCGCGCCTTGGCGTGGTGCCCGCTGGAATGGCCGATGACGGCATTGTGGTCAGCTCCTGGTTGGCGGAGACGCTGGGACTTAAGGTTGGCGATGAGCTGACACTGTGCTGGCGCCGTTTTGAGGCGGGAGGACGCCTGGTTCCCGACTCGGCGGAGTTCAAGGTGGCGCGGGTGATCGATATGGCGGCGGCCGTATCGGAAGCCGCGCTCATGCCCAAGTTTCCCGGTCTGACCGATGCTGACCGGTGCGCCGATTGGGATGTGGGGTTGCCCATGGAGCGGGCGAAACTGGACGATCCGGCGAATGCGGCCTACTGGAAGGCCTATGGATCGGCCCCCAAGGCGTATGTCACGCTCGGGGCGGGGAAGAGGATGCTGGGTACCCATTTCGGTTCCGCGATGGCGGTTCGTTTTTCGCCTGAAACGGGACAGGCCGCGATTCAGTCTGCATTGCGACGCGCGGATCCCCGCGATCTGGGTTTTGTGGTTCGTCCGGTTCGGCAGGAGGCGTTGCAGGCGGCGGAACAGGCCATGGACTTCCGGGAACTGTTTGTCGGAATGGCTTTCGTCCTGATGCTTTCGGCCTTGATCCTGACAGGACTTCTGGCGTCACTGGGTGTGGCGAATCGGCGTGAGGAAGTGGGCGTGCTCAGGGCGTCCGGCTTTGGAGCGCGCCGAATTGCCTGGCTGTGGCTGGCGGAATCGTTGCCCCCCCTGGCGATGGGCGCCGCCGGTGGCGTTGTGGCCGGCGTCGGGGGCGCGTGGCTTCTGGTGTGGGCGTTGAACCGGTTCTGGAGCGCCGCCGTGGCCTCGTCCCCGATTCCCTTCACGGTCGGAGTGAAGGCCTGCGCGGTGGCCGGGGTATTGTCGCTGGGAATGTCGCTTCTGACGGTGCGCTGGGGAGTACGCAGCACGGTCCGGGTTCAGGTTCGCGACCTGCTCGGAGGCGAGGCGGAGGAAGACGTTCCGGATGTTGGTCGGGGATGGGAGATTCGGAACCTGGTGATTGCCCTGGGCGCCGCCCTGCTGGCGGCGGCATTACTGGTGTTGTCGGGCCGTGTGTCGAGTTCCGAGGCTTCGGGCCTTTTCTTTGGCGCGGGTCTGCTGTTGATGGTTTCGCTATTGTGTTTGGCAAGGCTGGCGGTGAACGGGTTTTCCCGTTCAGGCGGAGGACGCCTTGCGGCGGGGCCGATTCGGGCGGGACTACTCAATGTGGCGCGGCATCGCCGCCGCAGTCTGCTGGTCATGATCCTGCTTTCAACAGGGTGTTTTCTCACGGTCGGCATTTTGGCCATGAAGCAGGATCCGGCGGCCGATACAGCGCCCTCCTGGTCGGGCGGCGGCGGCTACGGATTTCTGGTCGAGGCGGCCATTCCCCTGCCGGGCGACAAGGGTGGCGAGGCGATTCGGAAGTCTTTGGAGGCTGGGGCCGACGCGCTGGCTTTTCGTGTGAGGGAAGGCGATGAGGCGGGATGCCTGAATCTCAACCGCGCCACACAACCGCGTGTGCTTGGGGTGTCTCCCGAGTCGGCCAAGGCCGCGAGGGCGTTTGAAAAACCGGTGACAGGGTCCGGGGAAGACTCGGTCTGGTCCCTGTTAAAACGGATGCTGGACGACGGCGCCATCCCGGCGCTGGCGGGCGATCTGACCACGGTCGAGTACGGACTGCAGGCGAAGATCGGGGAAAAGGACGGCAGTGTGTATGAGTTTGCCGGCGAGAACGGCAAGGTTTGGCGTCTGCGCCTGGTCGGCGCGTTGCCGGTACGCACCGGAGTGTTGCAGGGGAGTCTGATAATCGACGAGGCGGTATTTACGCGCATGGCGCCCTCATCACCCGGGGCGGGTATGTGGTTGGTTCGCAGTTCCCTGCCGGAGTCGGCGGTGTCGGCGCGGCTTCGGGCGGGATTGGGCCGGTATGGGGGGACGGTGGCGCCTGTTCGTGATCGTCTGCGCCTGCTCGGGGCGGTGGAATCGACCTATCTGGACATGTTCCTGGTGCTCGGCGGGCTGGGGGTGGCGCTGGGGGCGGTGGGGGTCGGATTGGTCGTCTTGCGCAATGCGGCGGCGAGGCGGGGCGAGTTGGCGGTATTGCGCGCCGTGGGAGTGCCGTCCCGGAAGGTGCTCGCGTATCTGGCGGCGGAATATGTGTATGTTGTCTTGGCAGGACTGGTGGCGGGGGCGGTTCCCGCGCTATTGGCCGTGCGGCCGGCCATGAACAATCTGGGTCAGCAGATGCCGGTTGGCGCCATGACGTGGCTCATCGCCGCGATGTTTGCCTCAGGCCTTCTTGGCACACTCGCCGCCGTTATCGCCGCCTCGCGTATGCGTCTCATGGAGGCCCTGCGGGGAGAGTAGGGCCTCTGGATTATAGACTGTTCAACCCGGATTTCTGTCAGGGCATTTGCAGCAGGATCAGATGCCCGTCCGTCGCGCCGCCGAATTTTGGTTGCGCGGCATTAATTATGGGAGAGGCGGTTGGGTTGCTGCTACGGAAATCCTGACCGGCGGTCCGGCCCACCACGATCACATCGTCGTTCCGGACAGCCAGAGAAACCGATTCGTAGCCGGGGATGTAAGACGAGAAGACGGCCTGCTTCATGTCTTTGCTCAGGATGGTCACGTAGGCGCCACTGTACTTGGCGCCATCCTTCGGATCCTTCCAGTAGCAACCCGGCGCCTGGATCAAACCCGTGGCCGCGCCGCCACAGAAGACCACCATGCCGGTCTTTTCCGTCAGCAACAACTTTCCGATACCGGTACCGCTCGGAGCGCCGCGGTTTCTTGGAGTAAAAAACCAGTCCGGAATGTAGGCGAGCCAACTGGAATAGGCGTCGGTGTGCTGGGTGCGGTCATCGATGACCATGAGATGAGAAAGGGAGTTGGCGTTCTTCATCCCCCAGGGCGACATGCCCAGTCCCTGAGAGGTGGCGGGTTTGTGGAAATCAAGCGCCTGGTAGGCGAAGACGGTGTTGCCGCCGTCGGACCAGCCCGTGATCAGCAGTTTTCCGCTGTGCATCACGGCCATGGCGCGCGGGCTGGAATCGGACTGCAGGTTCGCGGCTTTGCCGCCGACATCCCGCGGAGTGGGTTCCCAGAGCGTGTACAGTTTCTTGTCGTTCTCACCGTATTTGTAGAGGAATGGCTGGCGATACGGTTCGGACCCCGTGTTTGTGTTGCGGTCACCCCCGAACCAGGCGGCGTTGCCGTCGGGATGCACACCGAGCCAGGCGGTAGTGCCGCCGCCCGCGCGTTTGTTGAAGATGATCGTATTGCTACCGTCGGCATCCACGCGCCGCAGGCCGTTGGCGTCGAACCACAGGCGGCCCAGGTCGTCCGTGAAAAACGACTTCGGCGGTTCGCCCGCCTTTTCCAGAACGACGACCCATTCCACGGCGCCCTCCTCGGAGAGTCCGGCCAGGAAGGCGTCCTGACGAACGGCGGCCGTTTTGCGCGAGGGTTCGCAAGCAATGGTCTGGCGAACCTTCACGGAGTCAAGGAAACTTTGGAAATTGGGTCCGCACCGTCCGGCGATGGCCAGTGCCTTGCCGGCTTTCCGCGCGCATCCCGTCTCGATGGAGGCAACGCCCCAGTCAAAACGAACGGCCTTCACGACATGCCTCAATTCACGGTCATAGAAGACCAGCATACCGGAACGATCCGGCGAATTCATGATGACGCCTTCACGCCCGTTCTTGTCCTTCTTGAGCGTCGGCTGGCCGCTATGGGCGCCCTTGCCCAAAACCTTGATCGACGGCACGGAAGGGAAGTCCGGTCCCCAGGCGTTGCCGAACGCCACCACGCGCCCGTCAGCCAGTGTCGCCGCGGCAATAAACTCCTCAGCGCCGGGCCCGCCGAAATAGGTGGCCACTCTCGTGACGGCATGCGGCCCCTGCAGAAAAGCCTTGCTGAAGTCGCCATGTCGGCCGCCCGACTCCACGCCCGTTGGCCTATCCACGATCACCGAAACCGGTTCGGCCGCTCCTCGCGACAACGGAGAAAACCCGATCAGCGCGACCCCCATCCATCCAGCAAGCCAGAAACGTCCATCATATTTCATTGTCATTCCCTTCCTTGACGACATTGAAATACCACAACAGTCATCCTTTTCCAAGGGGCTATTTTCCCTGCGCCACCTCCAGGGCGATCAGGGTATAGGAGGTTACCAGGACGTCATTGGCCTCCCAGAACCGGTTATTCTGGTTGACCCAATATCCGTGGCCGGTTTTCGAATCCACTTTCTGGAGACCGATCAGTTTCTTGACGAGCGCATCACGCCAGAATACCGGATCCTTGCCCTTGACCGGGATCGTTTCGCGTCCGAAGGCGGCCAGCGATTTGCTGAGGATATTGTAGAAGTAGAACAGGCCTTCATCCTTCATGCCGGGGTTTTCCTCGAGACTCCAATGCCTGGCCGCCCAGTCGAAGGCGGATAACACCCGCGGGTCGTCTTTCTTGACATCCGAATAGATCAGACTCAACAATCCCGCATACGTCATGCTGCCATAGGAACGGAAGACCACGACGCCTTCCTTGTTGGTGGTCGTGCCGGCCTTGCTATCATCCGGGCGATAGGCGAACCCCCCGGCATTGTTGGTTCCCGTTGCCTCCTTGTTCTGCACGCGGTCAAGGAAGCGCTTGGCGGCTTCCCAATCCAGATCGACATGGCCCTCGGACTTGCTGCGGAGATCCTCGACCCCCTGGGTGAGTCGCATGGCTTCGTAGGCAATGACAGAGTCGCTCAAATCGGTATAGGCCCGGCCGGTTGCCTGATCGTAGCCCATGCCGCCCTCATACATGTCGTTGCCAAAATGCTGGCCTGCGGCGACGAATTTGCGGGCCTTGAGAATGACGGGTGTGTCCTGCGGGTTGTTCAGGACATGCAGGGCCACCATACACAGGGCGGTGTTGTAATTGCTCAAGCCGCCGCCTTTGCCGGGAACCTTGCGGTAGATGCCGCCATCCGCCTGGATGCAGGATCTGATAAACGCGGCCGCCTTGGAGGTGATTTCGGCTTTCCGGGGGTGGTCGCTCATGGCAAAGGCCCAGAGCGGCAGGGCGGTGAGGGCGGGGAAATTGCCTTCCGACCATGATCCATCGTCCTTCTGCCTGGCCGCCAGCCAGTCCAGACCCCGTGTGGCGGCGGCAGCGGCTTCCTTGGCCGTCGAGAGGTCTATCGTCCCGCCCACCGCCTGTTTTATTACCAGGGTCGTGGGTTGTTCCGGGGCGGTCTCTGCGAACGCCCCTGTGGCAAGGCAGATCAGTCCGACTGTGATGAGCGACTTACGATGTTTCATAATAGGATTCCTTCTTTATCTGAAATGTGACAAGTATATACTCCCTGCAGTGAGTCTCAAACACATAAACGGTGGATCGGTGAAAATGGTTCGGTTGAACAGAACGTGGACGCCGGGGTTGCCATGGGGCTCTGGCGACGAAAGACTCACATAATGACTCTTGGAAATGAAATAAAGGACAAAGCCAGACTTCCTCCCTGGATCCGGACGCGCTATTCCGGAAGTGGTTCGCAACGCCTTGTGAATGAATTACTTGCGGATCAGTCGTTGCATACGGTCTGCCAGGGGGCGCACTGTCCGAACCAGCATGAATGCTTCAGTTGTGGGGTGGCCACCTTTATGATTCTAG
>CAYHEL010000005.1:0-20992 GCA_964355415.1 uncultured Verrucomicrobiota bacterium
GTGATATCGCAAAACGTCAGTATATTTCAGAGAAGTATTTATGGCAAGTGATCAATCCCATGAAATCGGCAGGTTTTGTCAACTCCTCACGCGGAGCGAAGGGGGGGTATATGCTTGCAAAAGGGTCGTCCGAAATTACCTTATTGGATGTAATCAGCGTCTTGGAGGGTCCGGTATGCGTGGTGGATTGTGTTGATGAACCGGCGACCTGTGATCGCAGTTCAGTATGTGTAGCGCGTACGGTTTGGAGTCGGGTCGAGGATTCGATCAAGACAACAATGAAAGCCATTACTCTTAAACAATTGGTAGAGAACGAGAAGACTCTTGAGGCGTCAGTGTCGTTAAGTTACGTCATCTGATATTCTTGGCGATGGCGAAGGGATTTAGCGGGGCGTGGTGGAGATCAGGGGGCCAGCAAGGGCAGGCGGGTTGCGATGTTCCAGGCGCGTGATGCCGTAAAGCGTTGAGATTTGTCGGTTGGCTTCATTAAGACTGGTTTTATCAAGAACGATATCCATTCGGGATGCCGTTTGAATCGTCACCCGTGTTATACCCCCGTCCTTATCCCGAATGGCAAATACGTCCTGCATTGTGGAGATAGGCTTGCCATTGACACGGGTAATCACTTCGTCCCGGATGTTCTGATATCCTGTCGTAATCGGATGCGGCAATACCCGGCTCAAAATAACAATCCGGTCACCCGGTTTTTCCGGTGCCTGGGCACGAGTCAGGAAGAGATTCACCAACCGCGGATTGCCACGCATGATCCACTGTGCCCCGTTGGCCAGCAGATAGTCGGCGGAGAGCTCGCGCAAAATAAGTCCGCCCTCAACCAGGTATTCGGCCTGTTTCCCTTCAACATTCATGGGCACCAAAGCTCGGGAATCATCATAAGCATCAAGTATTACCTGAACGTCTTCCTTCGTATGGTTACGCCAACGGGTAATGGTAATCGTCTCGCCGGGATGGCGCCGTCCAGAGATCTGGTGCACCATCATCAGGCGTCCGAAATCAGGATCATTGTAGTAGCCCTGCGAATCGACGCTCTGTCCGTCCCAGGAGAGAATGACATCGCCTGATCGCAGAACCCCCGAGGTGCAGGAGCCGGGAATTGTTCGCAACACAAGGACGCCCTTGTCGTCGTCCGGCAATCCATAATACTGGCGCTTTGCAGGTTCGAGAAGAGGCGCCCAGAGCAACCCGGCGACAGCCACACCCCTGTAGGGAGGGTGGTCAGCCGCCTCGACGAACCGTCTGAGGATGGCGGAGGGAAGCACCTGGCTTGTCTGGCTTCCCTCATTGTATTGCATGACTAATCCGACCAGATTGCCGTCATGGAAGGCCGGCGTGCCAATACGGGCGAGTTTGAGATCGGTGAGCACCTCAAAGGTCAGAATACTTTGGGCAACACTGGGAAGCGTGGCGACTTCAATCCCGGTTATCCGCCCGTCCCCATTTTGTTGCTGACCCGACTCGTCGAATTGAACCAATTGGATCTTCGCTCCTGTTTTTACCGTCTCGCTCCAGCCAACCGGGAGTAGGCCGTCCGTCGGAGCCGACAACAGGGCGACGTTGACTCTCGGGTCGGCCACCACGATACTGGCCTTTGTCTTGACGGCGCCGCCCGGACGGCGGATCTCCACAAGAACAGCGTTTCTGACCAGATCTTCCGTCGTGATGAGTCGTCCTTCCGCGATGACGACGGCATACCCGGCCCGGCTTTCAGGTCGGCCTTTTTTCCAAGGGATTAACGCGTCAAAACGCTGGGCGGTCACAAGCACTTCCACCACACACCCGGCAGGATTATTCGTGTCACTGGCAGGCGCCTGTGAGACAGAAATCACGATGATAAACAGGGCAAGGAGGGCTTGTTTCACGGCCGATGTTCCTCGTTTTCAAAATAGTGGGAGGCGGGAATATTGTATTGCGACAGAATTTCGGAGTCCGCCTGACCCATCAGGCGGGCGTCCAGAATAAGCGGGTTGTCGTTGCCATCGAAACGGAAAATATGAAACCCGCCGACCGTCTTCTTGAGCGCGGTCTGGATATCCGAGAGTTGAAGGATTGAAACACCGTTAACCGAGGCCAGGATCTGGTTGACGTGACTTGAGCAATAGGTGTTGAACGGATGGGGCAACCGACCCGTCAGGATAACAAACTGTGTCCTGCCCTTGTAGAGGTGATCCAGTTTGGCGTACTGGGAGGTGTAGAGAAGGCGTTGCGCCGCCGGTGTGTTCAACTCGTTTCCGAGCGTGGCCAGATAACCGCGACTCAAGGGTGAAAAAACAAGTCCGCCTGCGATCAGGTATTCAGGTTTCCGGTCGTAGGTCTGGCGAAAAATAAAGGGATCCTGTCGGCGCTTCAAGGGCACAACCACAGCCTCCGTTTTCTGGTCACGCCAGAGTGTGAGGAAGATGCGTTCGTGACACTGCTTCCGCTCAACGAACTCGGTATATTCAACACTGTTGTTGTCGAGCATGACAGAGCCGTCTTCCGCAATGGGGTGCCCGTCGATGGAGACAAGCACGTCGCGCGGTTTTAGAATACCAGCGGCAGCGCCGAAGGGATCCACATAGACCACAGCCGCGCCACCGAGACCGGACGGCAATCCGAGATCGTTTCGCAACGCCGGGTTGCTGGTCTCGAGATGCGCGACGCCCAGTTCCGGGTAACCGTCATAGATCCCGTCCTCAATATCTTTCAGAAAATGCTCAATGACGGGAAGCGGGATGGTGTATCCGAGGTTCTGTGCGCCCATGATGCCCTGAAACGCGATGGCGACCACCTTGCCGTTAAACAGAACCGGACCGCCGCTGTTGCCGGGATTGATGGCCGCATCGACCTGCATGGCAAGATGGGAGTCCACCGTACTGTGCGTATAGAGGCTGTAGTCGAGGCGGGATACCACTCCCTTGGTGAGAGACAGCCGGTCGCCGCCCATGGGATACCCGAGAACCAGAACGGAATCATTCAAGACGGGCAGAGTTGTTCCAAACGTCATCGGCGCCGCGTGGTCAAAGAAGGACTCCTCTTTGACCTGTAACACGGCAATGTCGCAGTCATGTCCGATAAACGCCACCGTAGCGGGGACTCTCCTGGCTTCGCCTTCCCGCTGGACTTCGATGAAGCGGGCGTCTGACACGACGTGAGCATTGGTCATGATCCGCTTTCCCTTGATGATAAAACCGGATCCGCTTCCGCTCGCAGGCGGACGGGACTGCCAGGGTTGCTGGAAGTCCTCCTGCTGGACGGCGACGTAGATCTTGACGACGGACTGGCGTTCACGGGTGAGTCCGGCATGACTCGTGTCCGGCAGGAAGGCCAGACTCAGAGGCAGAACCGCCAGAACAACACGTTCCACGTATTTCATTCGATTGGGCATGGGAATGAGAGTAGCGAAGTGTGCAGATTATTTCAAAGACTCTTGCAAAGGCTCAAACCGAAGGGCCGTAAAAGTCAGGTTCACGGGGCCAGGCGGATCGTTGACGTTCACATTGAACACGAGTTCCTGGATGACCGAAAAGCCGGGTGAAGCGGGAAGAATGAGAGCCACTTCACGGATCGCATCGCCCGTTGCTGGCAACGACAGTTTGGCCTGGTTCATAATGGGCGGGGGAGCGCCCTGCGGTTTGAATTGAAGCGTGACGTCAGGCAGAGTCTGTTTGGACCGGTATCGCAACACCAACTTTCCGTTCGACAAATTGAATCCGTTCTTAACTCCGGACACCACCGCAACACAGGGTTGATCAACGGTCAACCCCTCAAAATGAAATTCACCGGTCGAACGCCTCGCCTGGATAGTCCCCCCGGCTGACCAGGCAAACACGGAATTGGCCGACGCCAGGAGATCCTGGGATTGGCCGCGTTTGTTCCATTCATCGAGCCGTGGTAGCAGGTTGCGGGAATCCAAGTAACGACGCATGGCGTCCGGACCCGTTCCAAGAAGACCCAAGGCCAGTGACAGGGTATGAGCCGATGTCTGGAAGCGAATCGGCTTCCCTGACGCCATGTCCAGTCCCTCCCAGGGGCCGTGTTCAGTAAGCAGTTGGGAGGATAGGGCCTGCCAGTGCCGGGCCAGAAAGGCCTCAATAAGATCGGGCTCAAGCAGGTAGGCGACACCGAGGGTATATAAGGAGGGGCTCGTGGTGATGCGTTTGATATCCGTAACGGCAAGTTCGGGAATTCCGAGCCGCCCCGTGTATTGAGCGCCATTTCCCGTGTAGGCTTCGGATAGAAAACCCGGATGGGAATGCCGGTCGCTATAATCCACGGCTGCCAGTACCGCATTGGAAAGCAGGGTTTTCCAGGATGGGGTACGAAGTTCATCCATCATCAGGCCTAACCCGAGAATCTGAAACAGAGACCCATCCCAGGCCGCTGTGACCGGGATTTCGGTTCCCGTGCGAAGGGTGTAGAACTTCAGAACGGATCCCATTTGGCCCAGTATCGTTGAGGGGAAACCGAACCGTAGAATGACAAACTGGGTCGGACCCCGGAATTCATTGATCAGGTAATCATTGTGCGCAGGTTCGTCATCCCAGCCGACCCTATGCTTCCGCGTCGCATCCCAACCAAAATAAAATCGTCCCGCGCTGACGTCGTACAGGTGCTCGTACCCTTTTCTTTGGGCATCCAAAAATGATTCCATGTCCTGACGTAGCGCAAGGAGATCGGCCCGGCTTCGAAGATCGGGATGCTGAAGCATGCCGATGGCTTTGCCGATCGAGGAAGACAAATTGGCGTTGTCGCCAAAGATAATCGTGACCACACGCTGATCCAGGATTTCCAGGATGGCGTGACGATCAGCCTCATTGTCAAAAGGGGCTAATTCGCCTTTGAATTGGCTTGTTCCATAGTGGGAACCGCGGCGGATTTCACCTCGCTTCCCCTGATTCCTAAACTCAATCCAATTCTGAGCCCTCAGGGCGTCCCAAATCGCCTTGCCTTTTTCCTGCCCGAACGAATCCGTGAATTGGAGAAAGGTCACATCTCCGGCCAGGGGAGCATCCTGTTTTTCAGGAAGGAAGGCGAGGAAGTTAACAAGAAGTCCTCGATCAGACAGACGGGGATTTATTTGAATGTCACGTAATGATTTAACAACACGGGTGAGTTCGGCCTCGGCCCGTTTTCGGGATAGTTGGGGCGTATCAGCCTGACCTGCAATGACGACGCTCAGCAGTTCAACCCACTCCCCGATGGCGGTCAGTTGAGTGAATTCCCGGAGATGAAGGGTCAATCCGGGATCATTATTCCAACCCTCGACGGGAAAACCGGAAGCGGGGTCAAAGACACCGTTGTCCGCCGTCACGTACTGAAAACAGTTGGCCAGCAGGGCTCGGGCATGGGTGTGGCGGGCCGGAACGGTCGGGAAACTGGCGCGAGCCGGTTCCGTGGGGCGGAATGAAGCACATCCCGTCAGTCCGAGCGCCAGAATGAATGTGGAGAACAGAGTGGGCTTAACCATGTGCCCATCCTTTGACATCCACCGGAATCAGGGGGCCACGGGAAGACTTCCAGTCTGCTGGAAAGTGTAACTGGCCGTTCGCCAGACTCAGGCCCAAAACGCCTTCCATGGCCTGCCTCAGCATCCAGCCAGCCGCTCCCGTGTAACCATGCCAGATCATCCTGCCGGGATCAAAGGAGGTTAACAAGTCGGCGGCCTGCTTGTTGGGTTGTCCGCCGTAGGTCTCCATGTTCTCCGGCGTGGTGTGAGAGAGCGGAGCAATCTTATCCCAGAGACGCCATGCCGTGTCCCGATACTGCCCGGAAAGATCATCCTCGCCCCGCGCAGACGCCTGGTCGGCGAGAATCCGAGCGGCTCCCACGAGCCACTGGACGCCGTGGCAATACATCCCGTTTTCCCGAACGCCTTCAGGGTAACTGCTACTTCGGCCCAGATAAGGTTGGCTGTCAACTCGCAGGGCGGGCCAGCCCAGAAGAATCACGTTATCTTGCTCAAGGATCGAGAGGGCGGTATCAAATCCTTTTCTGGCGTGCTCGGGATTGAGTCCGGAGAATACCGCCCAGGCGGCTGTCAGGGCGTCGATTTCCCATACGCCACTCCCCTTGATCCCAATTTCGGCGCCGTCATCATGAATCGCCCGAAGGTATCGATCCTCACGCCAGCATTGTTCCAACGCCTGCCGGAGTTTGGCCTGGTGGTGTTGGTAGCGAAGCCCCCGATCCGTTCCTTCCTGTTCCTCAATGATTCCGATGAAACCCGTCAGAATAGTATCGAGGAAGAAACCCAGCCAGACACTCTCGCCCCGGCCTTCGCTGCCGATACTGTCCAGTCCGTCATTCCAGTCTCCCGTTCCCATCAGGGGTAATCCGTGTGATCCCATCCGCGTTTCAAGCACGCGATCAAGGGCGAGCAGGCAGTGATGATAAACCGTGTCAACCCGGGCGGAACGAAGGGGCACAAAACCCATTCCCTGTTTACCCGCCGGAAGTGGCGCAAAGGGCTGTTCCGCCTCAAGATAGGGGGTTTTCTCCAAAAGGATGGAGTGATCTCCGGTCATCCGGATATACTCCGTGACCGCCCAGACCAGCCAGAGAAGATTGTCCGAGGCGTGGGTGCGCGCGGCCATTCCTGTGCGATTGCCAGGGAGAACATGAAACCAGTGGACGACATCGCCCTCCAGAAACTGCTGGGCCGCGTGCAGAAGGATCTGACTCCGGGCGATGGCGGGGTTGATCCATATCAGATTGACGGCATCCTGAAGTTGATCCCGAAATCCATACGCGCCGCTGGTCTGATAGAACCCTCGCCGCGCCCAGATCCGTTCGGCGAGCGCCTGGTAGGCGAGCCACGGCAGGAGTTCGTCAAACTCAGGCCTCGACGTCGTGACCGTAAGGGAATCGGCGAAGGCCAGCCAGGAGGCGCGTGTTAACTCGAGTGCCTTCCGCGCCATGGGAACGGGACTGAAATTGCGGATGAGCGCCAATGCCGAGAGCGGGTCGTCCGCTTGTCCCAGAAGAAACGAAACCGTCGCCTCTCCCTGCGCGGGAATTTCGACTTCGGTGAGAAAGGCGGCCACGGGATGGTGATCATCGGAGAGGTCGGTCGCGGCAGCGCCGTGTTCCACCATGAAGGGGCGCGTGACATCGGAGTCTGCCCCCATAAAATGGGCGCGAACGATTTCAGGAACCGTGGCGGGACAGGACAACACCGCAAAGGCGGGTCCCTCGCGGAATGTGTTTCCGTGGTTTTGATACAGCAGGGCGCCGGTGGCCTCGTCCCGTCTGATGATCAGGGGGGTGGCATGTTCGGGCTGATCGGCCAGGCACATTTGAAAAAACGGCGCCAGACGCAGAAGTCGTGGCCGATCCTGATGATTGCGAAGGGTGAGGAGATAGACTGTAACCGCCGCTTCCGGAGGAACAAATACAGTGAGTTCGGTTTCCAGTTCCGCCTTGCGCATTCTGAATATCGCCGTACCGTCCACGCTGAAATCGGTCTCATAGTTGGATGATGAGTCGTTGAGCGGATGATAGGTCGGCGAGAACCATTCATGGGTTTCTGGGTCAAACAGATAGAAGGCTTCCGAGGGGGCCTCGCGGGTGACGGTGTCGGCCCAGTCCGGAGTCAGACGGTTTTGCTGCGAGTTACCGTTCGAGGTGGTGTGGAGCCCGCGATTGGTGATGATCGTCACCTGGTTGAGATGGTTGGAGAGAGTATGATCATAGGGCCGCGGCGTGAAGGGAGTGTGAATCCGCAATGTTCGCCCATTGTTGAGTGAGGTATGGTAGGGTCGGGTGATGCCGGACGGGATTTCGCCATGGCGAACAGGATGACTGCGGGTGGCTTCGGGTGGCTTGGGCGAGACGTCCTCGGCTGTCTTAAAGTGGAGTGAAATTTGTTTTTCCGCTTCAGAGCGGGACTCCGCCATGCCAAGTGCAAACCGAATGGTCTGATGGGAGTCCGCTGGCAGGAGGATCGGAATGCAGAGACTGCCAATGGGATCAAACGTCGGATGAAGCCCCGTGTAACGTGATGGTGAGAATGCCAGCGATTCCAGCACGCGCGCATGCCATAGGCTTCTCGCCCGGCCGATAAAGTCAATTCTCGACGTGAGATGGCCGCTCGCGGGAGTGTCGGATGCCAGAAACCCGGTTAGCCCTGTTCGCGCATCCCAGGCGGTCAGTGTCCGGCGTCCGGCCGAGTAGTCCATTTCTGAAAAGAGCCGGTTGTACTGCGTGTGGCCTCGATCCGCTTCCGTTCTGTTTAGCACCCACTCCAGGTAGGGAACGACAGCCAACTGGCGTGGGCGCCCGCTTGTGTTGGTCAGGGTGAGTGTCCAGAGTTCCGTTTTCCCAAAGGGGTCAGGCAGTGATATTTGGAGATGGGCCAGTATTCCATTGTTATCCTGACGAATGACAAGGCTGTCATCGGTTTCCATAAAGGATGGCCTCGGCGCCCGTGTGCCTGGGAAGTTTCCCAGAAGTGGCCAGGATCGATCTATCGCGGCGGGGGCGGCGTTCTGGTCAACAAGAAAAAGAATCCTGCCCGCCGGTTCAAGGGGGTCATAGGACTGGCGGGTTAGATCATACCCCCTCTCAACGCTCTGGCTGTGGATAGCGCCGTTGTGTCGCAGGATGACCTCATAGACCGGGTTGGAGAGCGACAAGTCGGCGGTGGCCCTGTCCGGAGCATGGTGTTTCAAACGGCGCCATCGAATGAGTAACAGCGCCAGAATGATGGGGATGGCCGTTGCCACGGCAATACAGGACTGGACGTACCACGGTTGCCTGAGTAACAGATTAAGGAGTGTCGGCGCCTGTCTCGCCTCAAAGACCTTGTAGCCGTTCCAGGCAATGTCCCAATCGGCGCCCATGGGAATGTAGTAGGGGATCAGCAAGGGCGCCCACGTTGCGAATCGTTTGACAGCCTCCGGAATACAGCGGCCTGTGGACCAGGGCGCCAGGCGGCGTGCCAGTCGGCTTTCCAGCCGATCCACTCCAATGAAACTCAGATTGACCAGCGTGGCCACGCGCAACCCCATATGATCCAGCCAGATCAGGATTCGAAGGGAGTCATACGCCAGAAGACCGGTGAACAAACTGAGGCTCCAGGCGTGAAAGTCGTCGGGCGATAACCGAACCTGCTGGACGGTGGCCACCACCGTTCGGATCGCGCCGTCCTGGTTGTACCAGGAGGGTTCTCCCATCGGGCGCAGGAACGTGTTGATGATGGGCGCCATCCAGAGTCCCCACCGCAACACAAAAATCATGTTTTCACCCAGGGATCGGAATCCGTCGCGCGAGAACAGATTGCGGATGGGGCCGACCTCCCGTTGGAAGGCGGCCCGCATAAAGGTGGCGTTCAGCGCGAACAACCACGCCGGGATGGCCCAGACGATGACGCCGGTGACGGATTCGTAGAATAACAGGTTGGCGCCGCCCGTTACCTGTCCGAGCGTGATGAGTCCCCATTTATTGAGAAGGGGCGTTACGGTGGTCGGGGAGGGGGCGTGTCCGATGGAGAGATAGGCCGCGAAACGCTTCAGCACCAGGGAAATCTGGTTGCCATCAAGGTAGAAACCGATGGCCGCGCCGATAAGCCCGCCCAACATGATTTCCATGACGATGGTTCGCCAGGGTGAGGGGCGGCCTTTCCCTCGCCCGGCCAGCAGGGCGTCACGGAGGAGTGTGACGCCGGCATAGGTCGCCGCGCCAAAGCCAAACCCCGTGATGGCGCGGGCCCCGGTGCTTTCCATCGGTAAATGGTGAAGCATACACCAACTGAAACCAAACCCTGCCACAAGTCCGCGCATCCAGAGGGTCGCATCCGAATACGCCGCCCGCGCTCTCGGAAAGAATGAACTGCTGCCGTCGAAGGTTTCAATGACCGTCTTGACGAAAGGGAAAACCATGGCGCCAAGCGACGCGGACACAAGCAATGGGTGGGCTGACCAAAGAAGTCTGAGCCATGATGTCCCTGCCACGGCGCCCATGGCCAAAAGGGTGCCAATGAAGACGCCGCCATAAATTGCCCCGCGCTGAAGACCGCTCCAGGCGTTGTTGAATCCGGCTTTCCAGCAGGGAGCCGTGCCTCTAATGGCGTCGAGAACCATACCGGTCATCAGATACACCATACCCCACAGTCCTGCCTGCGAGAGCATAACGGCAACGATAACCGCCATCGCCCTGATCGGAGCCGGCCACTGGATCAGAAGCGATCCGGCGCCAAAATCGGCAATCCAGGAGGCCAATACGGCCGTGGTCGCACAGGCCATCGTGACAAGCAGAAGACGTATTGAGGGGACCTTTTGTTTGAGGAGCAACGTCAGAATCGTGGCCAATATGGCGAGAAAGACCGACAGGACCACAATACGGCCCAGGGTCAGACCCCCGATATCGGCCAGAAGGTTCGGGGCGTTGAGAGTCAGAAGCAGACCGATCAGGAAGGGAAGGACGACAAGCGTGGCCGCGCTGCGCGGGCTCCAGCCACGGTGCCGGGCAAAGGCCCGCCCGATGTTCACGCCGTAATAGAGTAGCACAACACTGGCGGAGGTGACGGGCGCGAGGGTAAGGAGGTGTCGCCACTGAACCGGCGCGGTCAACACGTTGATCGGGCCCGCCGTTCCCGCGAGAATTCCCGTGACCAAGGCGTCGGTTGCCATGTCCGTTAGTGATGGAGTCCGACCCAATATGCCGGCTCGGATGATGAAACCAAGACCGATACCAAGCGCGGCCAGAATGAGGGTCGGCATCCACGGCGGAGTTCCGTGCAGGCCGGTATGATAGACGGCCAGCGTAAGGGAAAACGTCGCGACAATAGCGACGCCACCCGCCAAGTCCTTGAGACTGCCAGTTTTCATGTCCATATTAAGCGGCGCAGTATAATCACAGAGACGGCAGGGATTCCAGACGATTAATGATGATCCTGATCTGGAATTCTGTATCATGAGTGAGCCGCACGGGAGAACCTTATGCCATCACATGCTGACCGTGCCCGTTTTAGGGCAAATTTGAAAGAGGAGCGCAATGCCATCACGCTCTACGAGACGTTATCCACACTGGAGAAGAATCAGGACTTGTCGCTGTTGTACAAGAAACTGGGGGACACTGAACGTCGTCACGCCCTGGTATGGGAGCGGAAACTTCAGGAGGCGGGGGCAGATATTCCGCCCTGGCGGGTCGATTGGCGAACTCGGGCGTTGGGTTGGCTGGCCAAAATGTTTGGTGTCCGCTTCATTCTGCCGACTCTCGCTGGAATTGAACAGGCGGCGGGCAACCGGTATGACGACCAGCCGGAAGTTAACCAGACAGCCATGCCCATGGACGAGCACTCCCATGCCCGCATTTTCAAAATGATCTCAGGCGGGGAGACCGGTATGGTGGGGAGCGAGGTCGCGCGGGTGGAGGGGCGTCACCGTTCGGGAGGCGGGAATGCCCTGCGGGCTGGAGTTCTGGGCGCGAATGACGGGCTTGTCTCCGTGTTGAGTCTGGTGATGGGAGTCGCCGGCGCCGCGATGGACTCCCATGCTATTCTGGTGACAGGACTCGCGGGGATGCTGGCGGGCGCCATATCGATGGCCATGGGTGAATGGCTCTCGGTTCAGAGTTCCCGTGAACTCTATACCCGTCAATTGGATATAGAGCGGCAGGAGTTGATTGAATCTCCTGAAGAAGAAAAGGAGGAATTGGCGCTGATTTACCAGTCCAAGGGGCTCTCTTCCGAACAGGCGCGCCGGTTTGCCGATCAGTTACTGTCGAATCCTGCCCATGCGCTCGATACGCTAAGCCGGGAAGAGTTAGGCGTCGATCCCGACGAACTGGGCGGTTCAGCGTGGGTGGCCGCCCTGACCTCGTTTCTTCTCTTCGCGGCAGGCGCGATTATCCCGATCAGTCCCTTTTTCTTTACGCATGGCACGACAGCCGTATTGTCGAGCGGCGCCGTGAGCGCCGTGGGACTGTTTGTCATCGGGGCCGGGATTACACTGGTCACCGGGCGCAGTCTGTGGGTTTCCGGTTTCCGGCAAATACTATTCGGGCTCGGCGCCGCCGTGATTACCTACGGCATTGGCCGATTCGTGGGTGTTCAGATTTTGTAAACCCTATTTCTTGGCGACCGTTACGCCTTTGAAGCGCCCGATGACGGGCAGTTTTCCGACAATCGGGCGGGCATAGTCAAAAAAGGCCTGCGTCACATCGTTGCCGCTCTTTGCGATGAAGTTATCCGGCACATGACGGGTTTCTTTGGAGACGTTGGCCAACGGCACGCGTTCAAAAAAGACAGCGTACTGCTTGCCGGGTTTACGGCGAATGGCGATGGAGCCGCTGGGTTCCTTACCCTTGAGGGCTTCCTTGACCGCCAGGATACCGACCGTGCGCGCCTCCTTGGCATCAACCTCACTGACAATGCCGGGGAATGAGCGTTGGAGGTATCCGAAGGTGTCGGCCCGGACACGGGTGATGGAGGTGCGATTTTTTATCTCGGTGGCAAGCAGATCCTCAAGGGCGCCGGTGCCGCTGAGTTGCACATTGCCGTGCGAGTCCACTTCCTTCGAGAATTTCGCCGCGATGGCGATGCCGTTTTCGTCGGAAATGCCTTCGGAAACCGCGACCACGCAACGGCCAAGCTTCTTATAGACTGCTTCCACATCGGCGCAGAACTTGTCCGTTGAAAAGGGGCGTTCGGGAAGATAAATCAGGTTCGGGCCGTCATCCGGATAGATGCGTGCCAGAGCGGCGGCGGCGGTCAGGAAACCCGCGTGGCGGCCCATGATGACATTGATCTTCACGCCGGGCAGGGCGCGACAGTCGAGATTGTCGCCCATGATGGCGCAGGCGACGAATTTGGCTGCGCTACCGAAGCCGGGAGTGTGATCGTTTTCCTTCAGGTCGTTGTCGATCGTCTTGGGAATGTGGTAGCAGCGCAGGTCATAGCCGAACTTCCGGGCCTGCTCGTTGATGATGTGGGTGGACTCGGCGGAGTCATTGCCGCCGATATAAAAGTAATAGCGGATGTTGTACTTCTTCAGGATCTCGAAAACCTTGGCGCATTCTTCATCCGTTGGCTTCTTGCGGGCGGAGCCCAGGGCGGAGGCGGGGGTGTTGGCGATACGTTCCAGTTCGGCGAGGCTTTCCTTGCGCAGGTCGATGAAGTTCTCTTCCAGAATACCCTTCATGCCATGCAGGGCACCATAGATGGCACCGATCTCCTTGTACTGCTTCGCCTGAAGGATTGCGCCGACAAGGCTCTGGTTGATGACCACGGTTGGGCCACCACTTTGTCCAATCAACATATTCCCTTTAGCCATCGTCCGTTCTCCTTGGTATTGACGAATAAATCCGCCTGAAAAAGCGGGCGTAATGTGGCACAGGGAGGGGACGTGGATCAATGAGAAAAGATTATTCCTCAGGCCTTGTTTCCGCCAGTTGGGCGGAAGGGAAAGGGGGAGGGCAGGGTATCCATGATTTCAGTGATACGGTTGAAGACGGGCTCGCCGGTCGAGATCCGCCAGAGGATCTGGCGCGAGCTGATGGGTTCAGTCTTGCGCACCTCCTTGAATTGGGGGAGAAGCAGGATCCCCACCAGGGCGCGCATCAGGCCGGAGACAATAAACACGGCGGGCAGTGAGGAAAGAAACACAATGTGTGCGCCGCCAAAGGAGAAAGATGAGGGCATATTCAAGGCGCACCAGGCACCCACCACGCTGCCGCCAACCAGTGTGAAAAGGCCGTTGATCACATTGAAATACCCAAAAACGCGGTGTCGCCGGTCGCTGGGAATGGAATCATAGATGAAGTTGGTCGTGGCCAGGTTGAAGCCAGACCATGCGATGCCTGATAGAACCTGAATACCTAGAATCAGGAGGTAATTTTGAGTGACGGTCCAGAGAATGGGAAGAACCGGCAGGATGATGCTGGTGGCCAGAATGGTGGCTCGGTTCCCGTGTTTATCGCAGATGTAGCCCCACCACCGGAGAAAGATGAATTGGGAAAGGAGCAGGACGGCCGTGCAGATCGCGAACTGGTCCTTGGTCCAATGCAGGTCCCGGATCATGTATTGGGTAAAGAAGGGGGCAGAGATGTTGGAGGCGCCTGTCATCACCGCCATGCCCAGTGTGAAGCGCCCGAAATTGGTGCGGGGTACCTGTCTCAAAAATTCCATGAATGATAACGACGTGCCGGCCGATAATGGCTTGAAGGGGGGGTCGTAATAGCGGATGGTGAGCCCGGCGCTGCAGGTGCGGGCAAGCATGGCGATGGAGAAAATAACACCGAAGCCGATCCAGACCTGATTCCGGTGTTCAAAGAAGGTGACAATTCTTCCCGCCGCCATCATGGAAACCAGCATGACCAGCATAATCATCCCCGTCCGTTTTCCGAAATAGCGACCGCGTTCCGCCTCGGGCACCAAATCGCCCATCATGCTGTTGAAGCCCGGCACGCCCAAATGACAAATAATAATCAGGAGAGTGGAAAGCACGATGGCGATCACGGCCCCGTGTTCGGGAAAGAAGAAGGGGAGCCAGAACAACGGGATGTAGCCGAGGGCATGAATGCCGCAGGTAAGGGCTGTCAGGGGGCGCCGCCGTCCGAGTCGCTCAATCAAGGTGGCACCGATAAGCTGGGCGACGGCGCCCAGGATGATCGGCAAGGTGCAAAGCAATGACATCAAGAAGTCGTTGGCCCTAAGAAAAACAGCAAAGGGGCCCACAAACGATTCCCCGAAACCCCACATCACTGCCCAGGCGCACCCTTCCACGATGGATATGGACAGGGTCTGGTGAATCCGCACACTCTGAAAGGGGGCGGTCTGGGAATCCTTTTCGGGATCAGTGTTTTTGTTTAAAAACATAAAGGGCGTGCATTATGCCGAACTTGTGGCGACTGTCCAATAAAAGTGTTAGGATCTGTCCCCGTGAAACTTTATTTCTACATTGTTGCGGGGTTGGGCGTGATTCTGCTGGGCGCGGGATGTGCCTCGATCCGTCCGCCGCCGGGAAGTGCGCCGGTAGAGCGACGCATGCTGGTCACCGGCTATTGTCCCTGTCGTGAATGCTGTGACTGGCATCGCAACTGGCTGTTGCGGCCCGTCTATTCCTCCGGTCCGCTCAAGGGAAAGCGCAAGGAGGTCGGGATGACGGCCAGTGGAACCCATGCCAAGCATGGAACCATCGCTGCCGATACCCAGCGTTATCCCTTTGGTACGGTCATGAAAATTGAGGGCTACGGAGCTGGCCGGGTTGAGGATCAGGGCGGGGCGATCAAGGGTGATCACATTGACCTGTACTTTGATTCCCATCACGATGCGGTGGAGTGGGGGAAGCGGTATGTTTGGGTCCAGGTTTGGACCCGGTAAACCGGAAAGGACGAAGCCATGGCAAAGTCGGATACTCTTGAGTGGTTGCGCGGTGAAATCCAGTCCTGGTTGACGGAAGGCCTGATCTCCCGTGATCAGGCGGAGATTCTTCAGGCACGCTATCCGATCGACCGGAACGGACGCTCCTGGGGCATGATAATTTTTTCCTGCCTGGGAGCAGTCATCATTGGGCTCGGAGTGATCCTGTTGCTGGCTTATAATTGGGATGCGATTCCGAAATTCGCCAAGCTGGCGATTATTTTGGGATCTGTCGCCATCACTCATTTGATTGGACTTTGGTTGAAACTCGGGGTGGAACGGATCCGTGCGCTCGGGGAGGGGATTTCCCTGCTGGGGTCGATGCTTTTCGGGTCAGGCATTTTCCTGGTTGCCCAGATCTACCACATCGATGAGCATTTCCCGAATGCCTTCCTGATCTGGGGACTGGGTGCCCTGGCGATGGCGGTGGTGATGCCGTCAATTCCCCAGGCGATTCTGGCCGCCGTTCTCCTGACGGTGTGGGGCGGCTCTGAACGACTGGCCTTTGATACACCGATTTGGGTGGCACCCGCCTGCATAGCCCTGGTTCTGGGAACCCTGGCCTGGCGGCGACGGTCCCGCATCTTGCTGGCAGTTCTGATACCCGCATTCCTTATTTCATACGGGTTTTCGCTGCCAGCGGGCGGGGACTCCTCCTGGCTTCTGTTTTCGACCTTTCTCAGCTTTTCAGCCGTGCTGATTGCTTCCTCCCGGCTCGCCGCTTATCCCGGTAATTTTCCCGGAGCAGCCCCGATCTTCGGGTTTTACGGGTGGGTGAGTTTTTGGGTGATGCTATACCTGATGAGTTTCCCGAAAATTGCCCGGGATCTATTTTACTGGCATGGTGAAACCCTGCACTGGCCGTCTTTTGTATTCGGATTGACTCCGTTGTCGCTGGCGCTGGCCACCTGGATGGGGCTAGCGTATTGGAAAACCAAGGGCAGGATCCGGAGCGAGGAGGGCGATCCCGGCTGGGAAGTTTATCTGGTGCCCCTCACCGTGATTCTTGGCATGGTTGACCTGACGGCTTCCCATGCAGTGGAAGGATGGGTCATCGCGGGTCCCTTCAATCTTGTTTTCATCGGGATGGTGGCCTCCATGATGGCGCGGGGCTGCCGGGAAGGCCTGCTCAAGCCAACGGTGATCGGGTCGGTGCTTCTGGTGCTTCTGGTGGTGGCTCGTTATTTTGATCTTTTCGAAAGTCAGCTGATCCGGGGGAGTGTATTCCTGGCCGTTGGGGTGGTTCTGCTGATTGAGGGATTCCTGTACTCCCGGTCCCGCAGACAGAAGGAAGGGAGGGGCCTCCAATGAGAACCGGATTGATGATAGTGGTGGTGGTGTTCCAGCTTCTGGTGCTCGGGTATATGGCCGGTGAGCGGGAATGGGTCTTGCATCGGGGCGAAATTATTTACCTGCGCACCGCGCCTCTGGATCCTGTGGATCCGTTCCGGGGCAGTTATGTGAGACTGGATTACGACATCAGCCGGGTTCCGACGAATCGGGTTCGGGGTGGGCTGTCCGGGACAATGGACGGGCGGACCTCCCATGGGAAATTGGTCTATGCCGCGATGAGGCAGACGGCTGGCGGAGTGGCGGCACTGAATTACCTGTCTGACGAAAAGCCTGTGGGTGGGCTTTTTCTGCGTGGCCGGGTGGATCGGTATTGGGGGAATACAGGAACGATCCCGGTTCGATACGGCCTGGAGGCTTTTTTCGCGCAACCTGACAAAGCCAAACAGATGGAGGAGTTGCGTCGGCGCGGTGAGATTCAAGTACTTCTGGAAATGGAAGTGGCGGTGTCAGGGAAGGGCGTTTCGGTCATGAAGGGATATCGGTGGTGCAACCTGGGTGTCGGCACCAAGCTGGAGACGGTCTCGCCGACAAACCGGCAGATCCGTTCGGTGACCCTCACGCTGATGAATGTTTCGTCCAATACCCTTGCCGTGGTGGATCAACCCGGCGGCCGTTCCCTGTCATTGGAGAATGACTGGATTCGTTCGTGGGGCACCCGTGATTGGAAATGGGTGGGGGCCGACTTGGCAAGGCCTGCGGTGGCGGATGCAGATGTGAAGGTGCTGAAGCCCGGGGAGAGTCATGTCATTTGGATCGATTTGACCCGGCCTGAATGGTTTTTCGAAAATGCAGGGAAAACCAATAGCATCAGCGAGATTCAGCAGTTCGGATCCATGTTCCGGTTGATGTATCGAGCCCCGTCCCCGGAGGAATGTCGAGACTTGAAAAAGGGGGCGCTTATCTGGCAAGGTAAACTTCCCAGCCGCGCCTTCGGGGGCGGACGGGTGGATTGATTTTGTATGGGTAGGTAATGGTCAACTAAACAAAGGAGGAGTAATCATGAGCATGGTTCAGGAATTCAAGAAATTTGCGATGCGTGGCAATGTGATGGACATGGCCATCGGTATTATCATTGGCGGGGCATTCGGGAAGATTGTTTCCTCTCTGGTTTCGGATGTTGTGATGCCGCCCATCGGGAAGCTCTTGGGTGGGGTGGATTTTTCGAACCTGTTTGTCGCGCTGGATCCTCAGAAGGGGCCGTTCAAGACGCTGGCCGATGCCAAGGCGGCTGGTGTGGCGACCCTCAACTACGGACTTTTTATCAATACGGTCATTGATTTTATTATCGTGGCCCTCGCCATCTTCCTGATGATGAAAGGCATGAATGCGATGCGCAAGAAGGAAGAAGATAATCCAATTGCTCCGGTTGAGCCGGCGGAAAATGTCAAACTCCTGACTGAGATCAGGGATCTGTTGAAGAAATAATAAGCGAAAAATGGAGAATGGATTATGAAGGAATTGGAAGAAGGACTGAGGCTGGAGTTGGATTTCAGTAAAATCGCCAAAGTGGCGAAGGTGTGTTCGGATGTAATTCCGGTGGCGATCCAGAATGTCGACTCGCGCGAGGTGATTCTGGTGGCCTACACGAATGAGATTGCCATGAAGAAGACGCTTGAGTCCGGCACGGTGGTGCTGTGGAGCACGTCGCGAAATGAATTGTGGGAGAAGGGGAAGACATCCGGCGAAACCTACGACCTCGTGGAGGCCTTTGTAAACTGCGAGCAGAATTCCCTCGTCTACACCGTCCGGCCCCGGCGCGGGGGTATTTGCCATACCAAGAATCAGAAGAGTCAGCCCCGGAACTGCTATTACCGGAAGATCAATACAAAAACACTGGCACTCGAAAATATTGACCCCTAATACAGGGAGTAGGATATCAGGGTTCAGGGTTCAGGAAAGTCCTGCTGGACGTTTGTATTACCCTGAACCCCGAACCCTGACCCCTCTTCCTCACCCCAATTCCCGGCGGTTGAACAAGATAATGCCGATCAGGGCGGTGACGGCGGTGTAAAGACCCACAAACCAGGCCACGGCTTGGGCGGTCAGGAGGCCGCTGATTCTGCGCCCTTCCTCTAGCAACGGAACCGGATCAAGCCGAAGAAGTGGTTGCGTGAGCTTGTTGAGCCCCTTGAATTGGCTCAGAATGACCTCGTCAAGCCAGGTTCTGGAGAGTGCAGGGCCTTCGTGCGGGATGTAGAATGCGCCACTCGTTGCCACCGACTCCACATATCCTGACATGGCCAGGAGCACCATCATGAAAAAGGCCACAAATACCGCCACCGGTGTTGAGAGAAGACATCCCGCCGTCAGTCCCAGTGCGGACAAAAACGCCAGTCGGCACAGGATCATCAGGAGGCCCCGGCTCAGATTGATCGCCCAGGAACCGGAGGGGATCAGTAATTCCGGCTCTTGGCCGTTCTGGGCCATAAACAGCGTTGCCTGACTCAGGTTGTCAAGCCGGTGATACGACAGGGTGAGGGACTGGGCCCCCTGCATTACGGAGCCGGGAATCAGCAGGTGGTTGGGCAGGCCGGGATAGTTGGTTACAGCCAGGTGAAACGCCTTTCCTCCTGTCGCCTGAATCTCCCATAGGGCGGGAATCGGGGTGCGTTCCGGGCGGGAGGAGTCGATCTTATAGTTCAGGAGACCATCGTTATTGCCCGAAAGCGGAGAGGCGATAAGGGTGGCAAAATGAACTGTTCCCGTCGGGGCGATCACGAATCGGGCACTTTTTAACTCCTTCACCAGTTCTGTCGCAACCTGCACCGCATCCATTCCTGCGGGGGCATGGCCGGATTTAACGATGGCTGCCGCGCTCGCCTGTGCCTGTTGCGCTGAAATCGGAGATTCTGGAAACAGAGATTGCCGGGCCAGGAGAAATTGCTCACGCGCCTGGCGCTTGACTGTTTCGGATTCTGGCGAGGTGAAGAGCGTGTGCCAGGTCATAACTCCGATGATGAACCCGGTAAGGGTCAGTAGCAGGGCGTTCAGGGCGACAATACCAAGCCATTTTCCAATCCAGAGTTCGTATCGGTGAACAGGTTTTGTCAGAACCAGATACATGCGCCGATCCTGAATTTCAGAGGAGACTCCACCACAGGCTGTCCAGAGCGTGACGATCGAAAGCATGGTGACGGCGAAGCTCAAGGTGTAGTTCAGGATGACCTGGAGCCGATCTGTCAGGGTATTGTCCCCTGAGATCAGCAACGGCAGGCCGATCAATCCGATGATCAGAATCGCGCCGAGGGAAATCAGCAGTCGCGACCGCACGGCGTCGCGAACGGTGAGCCCCGCCAGTGCGGCAATCCGCGTCAGGGATTTGCCAGGATGATGGCTCATATGGGCGATTTCCTTTGCGAAACCGTTTCGATGTAAACTGATTCCAGAGTTCGTCCCGTGTGGTCGACCTGTGGGCGTGTTCCGGTTTCCCGCTCCAGGAGGTCCAAAACCTCCGTCAGTGTGGTTTGCGAGGGAGCCTTCAGGGTGAGTTTAAGAGTGTCCGGCGTGGCCAGCAACTCCTGAACGGAGCCGGTTGCGCAGACTTCGCCCTGGAGCAGGATGGCGACCCGGCTACAGATGTCCTGCATGTCGGCAAGATGATGCGAACAGATCAGGATTGTTTTTCCCTGCCGGGCAAGGGCGAGAAGGAGGTCTTTGACTTCGCGACAGGCGATTGGGTCAAGCCCGGAGGTGGGTTCATCCAGAAGGATGAGATCAGGATCGTTCAGAAGCGCCTGGGCGAGCCCGATGCGGCGCGCCATTCCCTTCGAAAATTCGCCGACCCGGCGATCCCTGGCCTTGGAGAGCCCCATCTGTTCGATCAACGTATTGACGCGCTCGGTTTTGTGGGATCCTGACATGCCGTACAAGTTGGCGTAGAAGTTCAGAATTTCGTCGGCTGTCAGGTATTTATAAAGATAGGATTCCTCCGGCATGAAGCCCATTCTGGATTTAACGGAGACGGTACGAGGGGACTGGCCGAGCACGGAAAGTTTGCCTGAGGTAGGATGGAGAAGACCGAGGATCATTTTAATGGTGGTGCTTTTGCCCGAACCATTGGGGCCGAGCAGTCCGAAAATTTCTCCCCGGCGCACATCAAGATGGATGCCGTTAACGGCTCGTACTTTGAGCCGCCCCCAGAAATCCCGAAAGACCTTCGTCAGATCCCTTGCCTCTATGACCAGTTCTTCATCATTCATACTAATCCTTTAAGATAGACCACCCTCGGAGAGTATACAAGGGTAGGGACGGCTCTCCGAGCCGTCCGCGGAGGCCTCGGAGAGG
>CAYHEL010000006.1:0-20967 GCA_964355415.1 uncultured Verrucomicrobiota bacterium
CCAACGAACCCGCCTATTGGAATCTGGAGACCCGGATCAAAGAATCGGAAAGCCGATTGGATTCCTGTCTGGGGGCCAATGGGGCCATTTACGCCATTCGGAGCGAGCTGTTCCCGCTAACCATGCCGGATAACGTGATCATCGATGATTTCGTCGTGGGGATGAAGGTGCGGGAGCAGGGATTCAGGATGGTGTTTGAGGCCGCCGCAGTGGCTCGCGAGGACTTGCCGGAGTCGATTCAGGACGAATGGCGGCGCCGGGTTCGAATTGGCGCGGGTGCGTTTCAGGCCTTGACTCTGTGTCGGGCCTGCCTTTCCCCGCGGTATGGATTATTCGCCTGGATCTTCTGGTCGCACAAAGTGTTGCGATGGTTCACGCCGCATATGCTGTGCGCGGTCGTCGTGATCGGTTGCTGGTTCCTGGCGAGATGGGGCTGGAAGGCTGAGGATTATGTTGTGAGTTTGACGGCGGTGGGGGCGATGTCCGCTTTCGTCTTATGTCTGGTGATGGCCGAAGTGTCGCCGCGGTGCATGAAGAGACTGGATCAGGGTGTGTATTTTCTGACGATGCAGGCCGTGCTGTTGGCGGGGTTTGTCAAATTCTGTCGAGACAACCTCACCGGAAAATGGGAGCGGACGGAGCGATAGGACGATATGTTCAAAGCGGCAGATAAATGGCTTCCGGGGTATCTGCGGTCGGTTCGTTGGCGTCCCCGCTCGGCCCCCGGTGTCCGGCATCTTATCGTCTGCGTATGCGACCACTACGAACCGTTTCGCGGCGGCGTGGATCCGGTCAGGGCGCGGCAGACGGTGAAGGATTGGCTGTCGGCCTATCCGGAAGCGGTTGGCTCCTTTCGTGATGCTGAGGGACGCCCGCCCAAACACACCTTTTTTTATCCCCAGGAAGAGTATGATGCCGACATCCTGGACGATCTCGCCGCCTTTTGCCGGGGAGGCTTCGGGGAAGTTGAAATCCATCTCCACCACCGGCATGACACCCCGGAGGGATTCCGGGAGAAGCTGGTGACATTCAGGAATTTGCTTCACGAACGCCACGGGTTGCTTGGGGAGGAGAAAGGGTTGTCAAGGTGTCAGGTCTCCTCCCCAATCCGCTATGCCTTTATTCATGGAAACTGGGCACTGTGCAATTCTCGGCCTGACGGGGACTGGTGCGGGGTGAATGAGGAACTGGGGATACTGAAGGAGACCGGATGCTATGCGGATTTTACGTTTCCCTCGGCTCCGTCACCCACCCAGCCCAGTCTGGTGAACGCCATCTATTATGCCAAGGATACGTCCGGTAAACCGCGCGGGGCGGACGGGGGAACAAGGGTGGAAGTCAGAAGTCAGAAGTCGGAATCCAGAAGTCAGAATGCAATCGAAACTCCGCTCCCCCTTTTGATCATTACGGGTCCGCTGGCGCTCAACTGGGGGCGGCGGAAGTGGGGGATCTTCCCACGTCTTGAGAATGCCGAGATTACAGGAGCGAACCCTCCCACGCCGGATCGAATCCGTCTGTGGGCGAAGCAGCAGATCGGGGTTATAGGAAGGCCGGATTGGGTGTTTGTGAAAGTTCACACCCATGGTTGTGTGCCCGAGAATGCCCGGGTTTTGCTGGGCACGGCCATGTGTCAGGCGCATATGGGGTTGCAGAAGGAGTTCAACGATGGCACAAACTGGCAACTGCACTACGTTACGGCCCGGGAAATGCACAACATGGTCAAGGCTGCGGAGTTGAATCTTCCCGGCCCACCGGGGCGCTATAGGGACATCCCGATTATCTGGAGGGCGTAAGAATTTCCCGGCTTCTGAAGGGAGAGCGAGGAGATTCTTCTGCTTGAATTTCCTGTTGAATTTCCCCGCTTTCCAGCATAATCTGGTCGAATTGGTTGTGGAGGGTTCAGGGGGAAATGAGTTATTACAAACTACTTGGCTTGCATGATGAGCCGTTTTCAACGAGTCCTGACCCCTCGTTCTTTTTTCTGTCTCCCCAACACAAGGCGGCCTTGACCCGTTTGCGTATTGCCCTGAATCTCAAGAGGGGACTTAGCATCATCGTGGGGGATGTCGGAACCGGGAAAACAACCCTCAGTCGAAAGCTGTCCCAGATTCTCAAGGAGGAGCCGGATGTTTGCTTCTTTATGATACTGAATCCCTATTTCCGAACTCAGAAACAGTTTTTGTCCCGTCTGGTGGCGCTTTTCCATGCTCCGATCGATCCCAAAAAGACGTCCGGTCTGGATTGCATTGAGGCCATCGAACAGTATCTATTCCGGATGGGGGTGCAGGAAAAGAAACGCATCGTCCTGTTGATTGATGAGGCCCAGTTGCTTCCCCAGTATGTCCTGGAGATCCTTCGCATTCTATTAAACTATGAGACCAATGAGTTCAAAATGCTGCAATTAGTGCTGGTTGGGCAGACGGAAATGATTCCCGTGTTGAGCAAAATGCCAAATTTCTGGGATCGAATTGCTCTCAAATGCATCATCAATCCCTTGAATTTGGCTGAAACGAAGGAACTCCTCACCTTTCGATTACAGCAGGCGGGACATTCGGGCGCGGATCTGTTTACCGACGGAGCCATCCGGTTAATCCATGAGCATACGCGGGGCTACCCCCGGCAAATGTCGATGATGTGCCACAATTTACTCGAAATGCTGGTGATGAAGGATAAGACCGTTGTGGATGAGGCCCTGACGCGAGAAGTCATGGCGACCGACGTTCGCCCACTTTCGGGGGTTGTCGAACCCGTGCCGATAGTGTACTAATGTCAGCCAACTTGCGTCAGGTGGAGGGGCTTGACTGATCGAGGCGGCCAAAATATGACACCGGAAGAAAAACTTCTTGCGTTGGTTCAGCAGGATAAGCGGCATACTGAAGGTGCGGCGCCGTCTCCTGTTGTGCCTAAAACGCCAGACCCTGTTACCCCGCCAGCGGCCCCCTCATCTCCCTCCAAGGTTGAGAGCAGGGGAGAGGGTGCAACTCCCTCGCCTGTCATTGTTAATACCGCTGTCAGTTCTGAAAAAGAGGAGCATAAACTCAAGTTGGCAACGCCTCCCGCTGTCAAACCCCTGAAGATGGAGAGCGCTGTTCGCGCGCCGACGGCGCCTGCTCCTGCGCCCGCGCCCGTTCCTGCGCCCGCGCCCGTTCCTGCGCCCGCGCCCGTTCCTGCGCCTGTTCCTGCGTCGGTTGTGGAGCCGGTACAACAGGCGGCGCCGGAGTTGGTCGCGGGCATTCCCTTTGTGTCTCTTTCCACGTCGCGGGGAATACCCCTGGTGTTTCTCAACCGAGTCCTTGGGGGGTGTGTGATTCTATTGATTGCCCTGGTCGCCCTCCGTATCGGCGCGATCCGTCCGGGAATCGCGGAGGCCCTTGAGAAGCAGGTGAGAGGGGCCGGAAACCGGCCCCTCCAGCCTCTTGTTATTTCCGAGGAGACGGTGCCCGCCTTGGATGCCTATCTTGACAAGGTCAGTGTGCGTAATATATTCGTACCCAAAGTGGCGGCCAAAGAAGGAAGCCCGACGCCCGAGGCAGTGGGCTCCCCCAAGGATCTGAAATTGGTCGCGGTCTCCATGGACTCGTCCGTCGTCTCGGAGTCGATGGCCATCATCAAAAACAAGGGGGACTCGAAGACCTATTTCGTCAAGTCGGGTCAGACGATCGGATCAACGGAGTATGTGCTCGACAAGGTGTTCAGTGATCATGTGATCATCAAGCTGCGGAAACAGGAATTTGAACTGAAGTAGGAGGGGACATGAATTTGAAGTTTTATATCCGTTCTGGATGGTATTTCGGCCTCACGATGATGCTCGCCGTGCCGACATTGCGGGCTCAGACTCCTGCGGCCAGCCCGGGACAGAAACCCCGCCTGATCAGTGAGTATAACCTCCCGGGTTTGGACAAGAAGATCTCCCTGGATCTGCTGGACTCCATGGATGTGGCGGATTTGCTCAAGTTTTTGGCGACCAAGGCCAATCTGAATATCATCATCGGGAAGGACGTCACGGGTTCCGCCAAACTCATGATCAAGGATGTGTCCCTGGGGGAGGCCCTGGAAATCGTGCTCGCCGCGAACAACCTGGCGTATGAGGTCAAGGGCACGATCGTCAAGGTCATGACCGACAAGGAATATCGCGACCAGTTCGGGGAAGGGTTTTATGAGCGCAAGCAGGCCAAGATCATTGAGCTTAAGTTGGCCGTCCCCAGCAAGATGGCGGCGCTCCTGGCTGAGGTAAAAAGTTCGATGGGAAAGATTGTCTTTGATGACAATACCGGCAATCTTGTTCTGATTGATACCCCGGAGAAAATCCGAGAGATGGAGACCGTCATCCGAAGGGCCGAGATACCCACCTATCAACGCGTCTATCCGACCGTGACCACCAATTTTGTGCTCCAGTATGCCAAGATTGAGGAGTTGGATCCCCAGATCACGCCGATGCTGACCAAGGATAACAATATCGGGCAACTTCGGACGGATAAGCGAACGAAAACCCTGGTTGTCACGGATTTTCCGAATGTGATTCAGCGCATCTGCGACATGGTCGCCATCTTTGACCGACCCCAGAAGCAGGTGTTTATTGAGGCCAAGATTGTCCAGGTCAGCCTGTCCGAAGGCATGCAACTGGGCGTCAATTGGGATTATCTGTTTCAAGGGTTGGATCCCCGGTTTTCTCTAAAACCCGTGTCCAAGACATTTTCGCCCACGGATCTGACGACAGGAGCCGCGGCAGGACTGGGCGGCGGAGTCACGTACCACACCATTGCCGCCGGGGCCAACTTGAACATGGTTGTGGAAGCGCTGCAGAAGTTTGGGAAAACAAAATTGCTGCAAAATCCCCATATTGCCACCATGGACGGCAAGGAGGCCACAATCAAGGCCATCACAACCCAGCCTTACTCGGAATTGCAGTATGAGTCAGGCAGTTCAAATATTGTCGGACAGACCTATAAATTTGTTGATGTGGGCGTCTCGTTGGGGGTAACGCCGCGGATCAATGAACTTGGGTTTATAACCTGCGACATCCGGCCCGAGGTCAGCTCCGTTCTCAGTTGGTACAATTCCAAGGACTCGGATGTCATCGGTAATACCGGCGTTCCCGTGGTGAAGAAGTCTTTTGCCGAGACCAGCATCAGCGTGAAAGACGGGGTGACGATTATCATCGCCGGCATGATTGATGAGAATCAGACAAAGGAGCGCACTCAGATTCCCTTGTTGGGGAGCATCCCTCTGTTGGGGGCGCTGTTCAGATATGAGAAGGTCAGCACGCAAAGTTCCGAGACCATCGTGCTTCTGACCCCCCGGATCGTGACAGGGGATAAGTTCTTTGAACGCAGCAAAGACGTCAAGAAACCGGTCAAAGGCGCGCCTTCCTCAGGCGGTGGCATCACGGCATCCGAGTTGATTCCATAGGATGTGCGAAAAGAAATTGAACATGGATATGCAGGATAGACATGATAATCCTGAGATTCCTTTCACGACTTTCCCCCCCCATCCTGTATATCGATGTTTGATGTTTTCCGCTCTGGGAGTGCTGTTCGCAGGCATAGTCTTCTCGGCTTCTGCTCAGATTCCCACAGCGTCCCCTTCGCGGATCGAGTCGTCTGCCTATCAGCGCGTTGTGGATGAGAACCTTGAGTTGAGACGGGAGAAACTCAAGATGGAGGCTGACGTTGGCGACCTCCGCCGACGCAATGCCGCCCTCCTGGTCGATCTCCAGGACTTGGAACGCCGAAACAACCAGTTTGCCTCATTGATGTCCCAACTCAAGACACCAGAAGAGTTGAAGGCGGATGTTGCCCGGCTCCAATCCGAGAAGCAGGTGTTGATCCGTGAGATTGACCGCCTGCATCGGGCCCTGGCCGAGGTGACTCCTCCGCCGTCGAATAGCGTCCCCGTTATGTCGCCTGCGCCGGGATCTGACCTGTTTCGGAAAATTGAAAAGGAAAATGCCGATCTTCGCCAGGATTTGGCCAAAGTCAGGGAGGCGCTGCAGAATGAAACGGGGGCCAAGACGGCGTTGTCAAGAAGCGACGTCTCCATGAAAAACGAGATTGCCCGATTGTCCGGTGAACGCAAGACGGTCGATGCGGAGTTGACGGCCATCATCCGCCGTGAGGCGTCTCTCAAGAAGGCGCTTGACGTCCAGGCCAGGAAAGCCTTTGAGGCGGAGAAGGCCGCCCGGGAGGCGAAGGAGCAGTTGCTCGAAGCCCGTACTAGGCAGGCCCAAGCGGAGGCGGATGCAAAGAAGACTGCTGCCGAGTTGTCGAGTGGCCGGGGGGCCGGGGGAAGTCAATCCGGGAAGAGCGGGGTGGACAAGGGTAAGACGGTTGACATGACGGGATCCTCGGTCGTGAAACTTCTGACGTCCGGGCGCCAGTTTCTGATTGAGAAAAAGGTTCGGGAAGCCGAGGACGTGTATCTTCAAGCCCTCAAGTTGGATCCCCGGAATCCCCAGGTGACGTATAACCTCGGCGTTCTCTATGGTGATTATTTGGACAATCCCCGGAAGGCCGCCAATTACTACCGGCAATATCTCAAGAACGCTCCCCGTGCTCCGGATGCCGCAGCGGTTCGAGGCTGGATCATGGAGTTGGAAGCGAGGTCGAGGTAAAGGAAGCGGGAAGTGCGACGTGAAATCAGACTGATCATGTTTGTGTTTGTCCTCGTGGTGGGGCCGGCCATAGCGGTTTCATTTCTGGCGGCCAGGGTTCTGGGTAGTTGGCAGATTGTGCTTCAGAAACGGATGGAGACGGATGCCGTGCGCGTCCTGGATCAGGCGAGTCTGGAGTGGGAAAAGGAGAAATCGGCGCTTTTCGCGGGAATTTCCGGGGAGATGGATCGTCTGATCCAGGCCAGTCGGATCGCCGCACTCAACCTCCGGCATCCCTGGATTGACGGCGTTTTTGTTTATCAACCGGCGGACGGACTGATCTATCCGCCCCTTCCCGGCATGGTTTCCACCGGGGTGGCGTTCGTTCCCGAAACCGGTTATTCCGGCAAGAGTACGATCCTGCTTCCCGCCGGAATCGCAGAGTGCCGACGATTGCTGGAACAGCCCGCCCTTCCGCCTGCGGTTCGGGCGGAAGTCCTCCTACGGTTGGCAGGGGTGGCCTTGGCGGCGGGTGCGACCAATCAAGCCGTCGAGTCCCTGAAACAGGTGACGATGTTAAATCCATCGATCCCCCCGCGTGACCCTATTGAAGGGTTTTACTATGATCTGATCGCCCTGAAGAGACTGGCGCCACTCTCCACTCCGTCCATCCATCCGGAGATTCTTCGTCGCGTTTTGATCCGGTATGATGACCTCCCTCCTCTCCAAAGGGATTTGATGGTGGAGTGGGTGGAGAGTCAGAAGTCAGAGGACAGGGGACGGAAGTCTGATGTCTTGGACGAGGAATGGCGTGAGCGGATGCGGGGACGGGAGTTGACGCCGGAGATCCGTGGCATCTTAACCCAGGATCTGGAAACGCTGGCGGCATTGGCTCCCGAGGAGGGCTGGGCGCGGGGGAAGGCGCGCGGACGGGATATCCTTGCCCTGAAACGGGGAATCACGAGGCAGACCAAGACGTTCATCCTGCTGGCTATCCAGTTTGATGAGACCCGTTTGAAGGCCTTTCTCAATACTCACTATGCCGACCTCACAACCAACAGCGGAATTCGGGTCGACTGTGGCGTGGGTGAGTCATCCGGTGGATCCAATGGGGACAAGACGACGGACTCCCAGTCTCCGAAGTTGGCCTCGCGCCGTCTTCCCGCGCCGATGGATGCCATGACGCTGACGGCCTACCCGTCTGATCCCCGGGCCTTTTTCCTGAATGCGCGTTTGCAGTCCCGGCTTTACCGGTGGAGCGGCCTCTTATTGATGACCAGTATTGTGGCGGGAGTCTGGTTGATCTGGCGGCAGGCGGCTGCGGAAATCCGGCAGGCCCGGGAGCGAAGCGATTTTGCCGCAACCGTATCCCATGATCTGCGCACCCCGCTGTCGTCCATGCGGATGCTTGCGGAGAGCCTGTATATGGGAAACGTCCATGATGAACCCAAGAAACAAAAATTTCTCGGGGCGATCATCAAGGAGAGCGACCGGCTCAGCCGGTTGACCGACCGGGCTCTCTATTTCATCCGCTATGGGCAGGATGCCATGCGATATCGGTTCACAGAAGGGGATCTCGGGGTCTTGGTGAGAAATGTTGTGGAAGTCTTCGCCGTCGGCGTGCAAGCGGAGGTGCAGGAGTCAGGCGGGCGCGAAGAGAGCGAAGCGCCGAGAGGGTCCTCATTGCCGTTGCTTCCCCCTGTTCACATTACGCTTTCCATTACCCCCGAGTTGCCCCAGGTCCAATTCGATGGCGGCGCGATGGAGCAGGTGGTGTTTAATCTGCTTGATAATGCGGTCAAATACTCCGACAAGGAGAGAGGTGTGCGCATTGAGGTATCCCTGGAAGCCGCCAGTCCGTCCTCCTGGTTCAGGGTTGGAGGGGCGTGGGCGCGCCGGGCAAGAATTACCCGACCGGAGATCGTGCTGGCCGTGCGGGATCACGGAGCCGGAATGGCGCCGGAGGATGTGAAGAGGATTTTGAAGCCCTATGCCAGGGGGCGTGGGGCGGCCCAACGCAACGCGCGGGGCATCGGATTGGGTCTGGCCTTGTGCCATCATGTGGTCAAGGCGCATGGGGGAAGAATTCATATCGAGAGTGTGTCGGGACAGGGTAGCGTATTCCGTGTTATATTGCCGGTGGGATGAAATGAGGGGCCTATGAAAAGACAGCAGACCGTTCTGATTATTGAAGATGACGAATCGTTGATGTTGGGGTTGGAGGAGAACCTGTCCGTCGCGGGGTACCGGGTGCTGACGGCGGTCACGGGCGTGTCCGGGCTGAGTATGGCGACGGATCGCAAACCGGATCTTGTCCTGCTTGACCTGACCCTCCCCGATATGGGCGGGTACGAGGTTTGCAAGACCCTGCGTGAGCGGCACAGTCCGGTGCCGATCATCATGCTCACAGCCCGCAAGGATGAGGTCGATAAACTCCGGGGGTTTGAAACCGGCGCCGATGATTATGTCACCAAACCGTTCAGCGTTAAGGAACTTCTGGCCCGGGTCAAGGCCATCCTCGCCCGGGCGGATCGGAAGCAGGAATCGGCGGCGCCGCTCCGGTTTGGTGATTTTGTTCTGGATGGAGCCGCCCGTGTGTTGACTGCGAAGGGCCGGGAGGTGGATCTGACGCGAACCGAGTTTGACCTGCTCTCCTATCTGGTCACGAATGAGGGAAAATCCCTCTCGAGGGAAATGCTCCTTCGCGACGTGTGGGGAATGGAATATTACGGGACCCAACGATCATTGGACACGTTTGTCGCCATGCTGCGATCCAAGATCGAAAAGAACCCGAGGGAGCCGAAACATATCCTGACCGTTCACGGGGTGGGTTACAAATTCGCCAAATGAAGTCTTCTCTTCTCTGTAGTCTGTTATTCTGTGCCTCTTTGGTGTGTGCTGCCACCCACCCTTCCGCGCTCCGGTATGCACGGATTTTTGAACGGGAACTCGCCGGTGATGTGGCGGGGGCGGTGTCTGACTATCGCGCCTTCCTGTCAACCCTGCCGCCTGCCGAGCCTGTCCTGGCCGAAAAACTCCTGTACCGGATCGGTGTGTGCGAGCAACGTCTGGGCCATCCGGAAACGACACGGCAGATCTGGCGCAGGCTTGTCCAGGACTACCCGGCCCGCGATCCCGAGGTGGTTCGAACCCGCGAGGCGCTCAAATCCCTGGAGCGGGAACTGGATCGGGTAACGATCAGCGGACGGGTGGACTATGCCAGGGGAACGGGCGTCGCCGCCGCCGTCTTTGCCGGCGAATGGGGCGATGAGCAGACTGTCGTGGCGGATACGAACGGAGCGTTCAGTGTGGAACGAAAAATTGCCGGGCACGCCGTGGGGGGGGGGCGGTATTGTCTTGTCTTTGCCGAACATCCTCGCCTTCCGCTGGTTGCTGCGGAGGCGGCAAAAGAAGACCGGAGCCAGGAGTCAGGAATCCGGCCTTCTGCATCCAACCGTCTCGGTGTGACGATCCAATTGATCCCTTCCCTGACTTTGTTCGGATGTGTTGTTGACCCCATGGGGCGCCCGATGGCAGGGGCGGCAATTCAGGTCATGGGATTTAAGTCCGATATTCCATTCCCTTTTGATCGCCTTCTTCCGCCCACGGTCTCCGCGACGAATGGTGATTTCAGTGTGGCCGGTCTTGTGCCGGGGTTGAGGTATGTTCTAACCGCCGTGAAGCCGGGATGTCGTATGGTGACGGCGGCGGAGAGGGATACATCCCTGCCTGCTGAAAAGACAGGCGAGTCATCCGCCTCCTGCGGTTCCATTGTTCTTCAAAAACTCGGAGAGGTGTCCTTGCGGGGGAAAATCATTGATGAATCCGGCGCCCCGGCCCAGGCGGAGGTGGCCGCGTGGTCGCTTCCTCCTGTTGATCGGGAAGTGGCGCGGGTCACAACCGACCCTGCGGGGCGGTTTGTCTTTCGTGATTTGCGTGAAAACGGGGTGACGCTCAAAGTGGAGGGAGACGGGTTTTTGTCGAAATCCATTATCGGACTGAAACCCATGGGACAGGATATAGATGTGGTACTGAGGGGAAATGGGTTGTCGGCAAGGAGCCCGGAGCAAGGCGCGCGAAGCAAGGGGGCGGGGGAACCGCAGTCGGTGTTGACCTTTGAATCCGAGGATCATGAGACGCTTTCTTCCAGCCGCCTGCTGTATTCCTTCATGAGTTTCCCCGCATTCCCTTTCCCGCTTCCTCCCTGTGATTTTCAATGGCTTCGGGGGAATCCGGAAAGCGGGGCGCCGGTGTTGGCGCGTGACCTGAAAGGGCATGTTGTGGTCTTCCATCTCGGGTCTGCCTATGTGGAGTCCGCCTTGAGGGCGCAGTATCCGGGAGAGTCGTCGGCCCTGACCAGCATCATGCGTTTGTATGGGGATTCCGGGGTGATCTGCCTGTGGGTCTTGCCGGAAGGGGAAGCCCGGGGGGATGCCGCCAGGATGGCGCTTGAGTTATATCCCGAATTGCCGGTGGCGAGTCTTCCCCGTTCAGGGAGGGAGGCGGGGGTTCCAGGTCGGAACGAGAAGACTCCCGCTGAGTCGATTTGGGGCGTGGAACAGGGCAATATCGTGGTCGGACGGGATGGACTTGTCAGAACCCTCTGCTCCGACCAGCAGCTTTTCAAAGCCGTGAAGGCCGCCATCACGGCGAAGCCGTGATCGTAAGTGATTCTCATTCTCCTTGCATTCTTTTCGCTGGCATGGTTGAAATCGGGGGTGTCGGGATTGACAGTCGAGTTTCCAAGGGAGGCATCATGAAGAAACGTAATCTGGCGTTGGCGGGCGTGGTGATGATCGTGGCGGTCATGGCCGCACTGGTGTGGACCGGTTGTGAGAGCGCGGGGGGGACGGATGGGATTTCAGTTTCGCCGTCGAACCCGACGTTGGGGTCAGGTTCGAGTAACGCCACGAGTGCCGTCGTGTTTACGGCCGCCGTCCGGGATCAATTGGCGTTACCGCTCAAATGGAGTGTTTCTGATCCCGGCCTGGGCGGGTTCATCAGCGCCTCGGGAAGCAATGCCACGTATATGGCCGCCGCAGGCAGAACGGGGAATAATGTCATCACGGTTCAGGATCAATATGACAATAAGGGTTCTGCCGTGGTGACCCAGCAGTAAGTCTGAAAAGGGGAGTGAGGCGGTTTGCCTGTCCGTCGCCGTCCAGGCAATGGAGACCCGCCGGTTTCTGTTTGCTGGTGCCGCCTTGGAATGGTACGATGACCCATCATGATCGGATTGGGGGCGCGATGTTATGGTAAGTAAGCAAAAACTTCGTTACCGATGTCTTGTGGCGTTGCTTCTCGCCCTGTGTTGGGTTCCGGTACAGGGCGCCGTCGTGACGCTGAAGATACGCGCCATCAATCCCTCCAAGACCGAAAAACAGAAAGTCCCTGTCAAGGCTCATCTCCCGCGCGGTGTGCAGCCGGCGGATGTCGTCAATTCAGGCGAGTTGGATGTCTCCTACGATGTCTCAACGCGCACGTATGTTGTGTCGAAGGAGGTTGAACTGGCCCCCTCCGAAGCGCGAACCTTTGATGTCACGCTTCGGGATATCTGGGTGATTCCGGAAGCCACGATCAAGGAACTTTCCGGACATGCCCAAAAAATGTCGGCGGCCCTGAAGGGCACCGACAAGGCGGACACGGCGACGGGATGCAAGGAGTTGATCGACGGGGGGTTGAAAGAAATCCTGGCCCGGCAGGAGGCCGCTGCGGTCGGAGCCGTCAAGCCGATTGACCACATCCGGGTGTATGAATCCAACATGGAGGGTCTCGAGCGTGTCCGCAAAGATGTCGGGGTGCTGGAGAATCTGGTGATTGCCGCGGGGAAGGATCTGGATTCGATTCTGGGGACACCCAAAATGCTGCCCCCGCCGGACTCGGGGGATCCCAGTGCGACGGGCGCGGTCGTGACCCTGCATATCAAGATCACCAATCCCTCCCTCACCGAAAAGAAAAAAGTGCCCCTTAGGCATGAATTCCCGGCGGAGATAAGGCCAACGGATGTGGTGGATGCCGCCGGGCTTCAGATCGGGTTCGATGCCTCGCGGAATATTTGTTACGCCTATCTGGAGGATCTTGAACTGGCGCCCCAGGAGAGCCGGGTGTTTGATGTCAAGATCAAGGATCCTTGGGCCGGACTGGCTGGCAAACTTCCCCGGATTGAAAAGCGGTGCCGGGATATTCTTGCGATTACAAAGGACATGGAGACGTACAAGGCTGTGGAGGCTCAGGCCAGAACGATCCTGAAGGATCTTGAGGTGGTGAAGGGACAAAAAGGGCCGGACCGGGTGAATCAGGAGTATGTCGCGTTTTCCCGCCAACAGGCCACTCAGGTGCATGATTTGGAAGCCCGAACCCAACGGCTCGAGGAATTCTTCCAGCCGCATGAACAGCCCATAAAAAATGGGATTCCAGTTATGGATGTGCCCCGACCCGACAAGCAGACCACCTGGGTTTTGATCTACATCATTTTGGGATTTCTGGGTGTCTTCAGCGCACTCTTCTTTCTCCGGTGGTACGGCAAAAGTAAGTCCGAGACTTTAGGACAGTCCGATCAATCCGCCGGAGATAAAAAATGAGCGGGCTGAATTAATATGGCATTAAATTTTAAAATCTCTCCCCTTCAGGTCAAGGAATACGGTGTCGTCGCGGAAATCAAACAGGACATTGCCCATATAACCGGGCTGACCAATTGTATGAACGGTCAGTTGGTGCATTTCGAGGGTGGAAGCCAGGGAACCATCGTCGGGTTTGACAGCGGTTATGAACTGGTCATGATTGTCAAGGAGGGCGCGAAGATCAAGCCCGGCGACAAACTGTATTCGACCATTGAGAGCTGTTCTGTTCCGGTGGGTGAACAGTTTCTCGGACGAATGGTGAATGGACTGGCCGAACCCACCGACGGGTTGGGGCCCATCAAGGCTGACAAGCGTTATCCCATCTTTAACGAATCCCCGAGCGTGCTGGAGCGTACCCCGCTCAAGGAATCGCTCGAAACCGGCGTCAAGATCCTGGACATGATGAACCCGGTCGGCAAGGGACAACGGCAATTGATTCTGGGTGACCGGGTGACGGGCAAGACCACGATCGCCACGGACACGATTCTGAACCAGCGCGGAAAGGGCGTCATTTGTATTTATTGTTGTATCGGGAAGGCCGAGACCGCGTTGAACAAGGTGCTCGACCTGTTTCGGGAGCGCGGGGTCATGGAGTATGCCATCGTGGTGTCGTCCACGGCGTCGTCCTCGGTGGGACAGCAGTATCTGGCGCCCTATGTGGCGGCCAGTATTGGCGAGTACTTCATGTGCGAGAAAGGCCGGGATGTGTTTGTCGTGTTTGATGACCTGACGAAACATGCCTGGGTGTACCGGCAGATGTCGCTGTTGCTGGAACGCTCCCCGGGTCGTGATGCCTATCCCGGTGATATTTTCTATCTCCACTCGCAACTGGTCGAGCGTGCCGGAAAACTCAGGCCGGAGCGGGGATCGGGATCCATGACTTTTTTTCCCATCGTCGAAACCGTGCAGGGGGACGTGACGGGCTATATTCCCACCAACATCATCTCCATGACCGACGGTCAGTTGTATGTCAGTACCCCGCTGTTTACCGAGGGGTTCAAGCCCGCCATCGATATCGGACTGTCGGTGTCTCGTATCGGAAGCAAAGTCCAATGGCCGGCGATGCGTAAACTGGCCGGGATTCTGAGGTTGGAGTATATCCAATACAAGGAACTTGAGAAACTGACGCGCATCAAGGCCGGGGTGTCGGAGGCGGTTGAGAAGCGGCTGCGCAAGGGGAAAGTGGTGGCGGCCATCCTGAAACAGGACAAGAATTCGCCGGTTCCGATTGTCGAGCAAATCATTGTTCTGTACGCCCTGGCAAATGGCTACATGGAGCATCTTATGCCGGATCAGGTGTTGGATTATCAGGGGGGGGTCATGGCCAAAATCCGCAAGGATAGGCCAGGACTGATTGAAGCGCTGATTCTGAAAAAAGATCTCACGGAAGAGATCAAGGAGGGGCTCAATGAGCAACTCGCCGCGTATGGTGGTGTCGCCGTTTAAGATCAAATTTTCCGAGACGGGGGTGATCAAGGACATCAAGAAGATGATTGTCCGGATAACCGGTCTGCCGTCATGTTTGAACGGTCAACTGGTCGATTTTGGCGGAGGCAACAAGGGCATCATCATGGGCTATGATCAGGAGGATGTCCTGGCCCTGTTGTTGGGGGAGGACACGGGGGTCCGGTTGGGTCAGACGGTGACGGGCGCCAGCGAGCCTTTTACCATACCGGTCGGCGCGTCGTTGATCGGGCGCATGGTGGATGCGCTTGGCAATCCGTGCGATAACAGGGGGGAGATTGTCCCGGATACCCGAAAACCTGTTTTTTCGCCGTCCCCCCTGATTGTTGAACGCTCACCCGTGGAGTCTTTTTTGTTGACCGGCACCAAGATTGTGGATGCCATGGTGCCTGTCGGGAAAGGCCAGCGCCAACTGATTATGGGCGACCGCATGACCGGGAAAACCAGCGTGGCTGTGGATGCCATCCTCAGTCAGGCGGGTCGTGATGTGGTTTGTATTTATTGTTGCATCGGGAAGGCCATCGTCTCCCTCGAGAAAGTCCTCACGGTTCTGTCAGAGAGAAATGCGCTGGCTCATTCGATCATTGTGGCGGCCACCGACAGTTCCACTCCCGGGGAACAGTACATTGTGCCTTTTTCGGCGGCGACCATCGGGGAATATCTCATGCGGAAGGGCCGGGATGTACTGATTATATTTGACGATCTGACGAAACATGCCTGGGCGTATCGGCAAATTTCGCTTCTCCTGGAACGCTCTCCCGGGCGGGAGGCCTATCCCGGCGATATCTTTTATGTCCAGACCCAGTTGATGGAGCGGGCCGGACAGTTGAGCAAGGCGTGTGGCGGGGGGTCGATGACCTTTCTGGGGCTGGCGGACACCTTGCAGGGGGATCTGACGGGCTATATTCCCTCGAATTTGATATCCATCTGTGACGGGCTTGTCAGTTTGAGCGCCTCCCAGTTTGGCGAGGGAATGAGGCCGGCCATTGATTTCAGTCTCTCGCTCTCCGTCGTGGGCGGGAGGGCGCAGCCTCCCATTCTTCGTGAATTGAGCGGAGGCCTGAGGAGGGCTTATTTGGAGTATTCTGAAGTCGCCCGTCTGAGCAAATTGCAGTCGGGCCTGTCCAAGGAGGCCGAGGGGGTGATGAAGCGAGGAATCGCCCTGATTGCCATGCTTCAGCAAGCCCAGTCAAAACCGTCGAGTTTGGTGGAGGAGATCCTGATCCTGTATGCCTTGCGGATGGGGATCCTGGAGGATATGGAACCGGCCGACCGAATCCGGTTCCGGGATGGAATCGTGGTTTTTGCCCGCGCGAACGACCCGTCATTGGCGGCGGATATCGACGCCAAGCCGGGTCTGACTCCGGACATGGAACGGCGATTAGTCTCTTTGATCAGGACTTTTTTCGGGATGGGGCCTTAACCCATGGCCGCCACGTTTTCACTGAAGGTGTTGAATCCCAAGCATGTGGTGTTGGAGGCTAAGGTGGAAAGTGTGTTTCTCCCCGGAGATAGGGGAGAGTTTGAACTGCTGGCCTATCATGTGCCGATCATCAGTCTGTTAAGGGAGGGTGACATTGTGGTTGACTGGAAGACTCGTATCCCGATTCGGAAAGGTATGGTAAGGTTCGCCAATGATGAGTGCGTGATCCTGTTGGAGGAGCACGGAGGCGAGAAACCGGAGGCCAAGGCGGAATGATGAATCATGCGTAATTTTGTCATATTCATGGTTATATTTTTGACCGTTCTGGGCCCCTCGGCCGTGATTGCCACGATTGGGTACGCCAGCATCCGGGCCCTGGGGCGCAACCCGTCGGCCGCGCAGAAAATTCTGCAGGCCATGATCATTTCACTCGTTTTTGCAGAGGCCATCGCGGTGATAGCCCTGCTGGTTCTATTCCAGTTATTCGGGAGATAAGAGGGGGTTCATTATGACGATCATGATCTATCTGGTGCTTTTTCAAGTGGCGGTCTTTGCTGTCCTGGTCATGGGAATGAAGCAACTGTTGTTGCGGAATACCCTGAAGGCGGCGGCCAAGTTGCGGGAGGCGGAGGCTGAACTCAGTCGCAAAGAGGAGACCGTGCGCAAGCGGATCGACGAAAACGAGAGCGAGTTCCGCCGGAAAAGCGCCGAGGCGCAGGACATGCTTGTCCGCACCCGCGAGGCCATGGAGAAGGATGTGTCGAAATCCCGCGACTCGCTCCTTGAAGAGGCGAGGAAGGAGCGAGACCGGATTCTGGACGAGGCGACCCGGACAAAGGAGAAACTTCGCCAGGAACTCATCCGTGAGGCCCAGGTTCAGACCCTGGAACATGCCGGACGTGTTTACGAGATGGTGTTCAGCGATGAAATCGGACGGAAGTTGGATCATGCCTTCCTGGATGAATTGCTCGTGGCGCTGGACGAGATGGATGCTGGAAGTATTACCATTTCAGCTCCCTTTATTGAGGTGGTCTGCAGTCATCCTCTGGAAGCCGCCCATCGCGCGCGGCTCCAGGAGATCGTGTTGCGCAAGTTTGAGGTGGACCTTGAAGTCCGGGAGACCGTGGTTCCGGAATTGATTGCCGGCATCAAGATCAAGCTCGGAAGCCTGGAAATCGATGGAAGCCTCAGAAACCGCTTCAATGAGGCGATCGAACAGTTGAAGAGTGAACACATGTAATGGCGTCCCGCGGGGACGGGTGAGGGTGTGATGGCATGGCCCTGCTGAGTCAGTTGCGGCGTGATCTGAGGTTTAACGCGGAGTTTCTTCAGTTGATTCAAACTCTGAAGAATATCGCGGCATCCCAGTATCACACCCTGGAGCGGGAAAAGGAGCGGTTCGCCGATTTCATGGCCCAGTTCGCCGGATTTTTCCGGGTGGTGGACATGGTTCATGTCGAGGCGCCGCTGGTGACGGCCGTTACGGATGTGATCGGTATTGTCCTGGTGACCTCGGATTCCGGTTTCATGGGAGGGTTGAACGCAGGCGTCATTGACGGGGGATATGACGTCCAGGGAGAGCTTCCCGCGGACAAGGTGAAGTACATCGTGATTGGAGAGCGCGGCGCGTCCAAACTGTCGGAGTCGGGGAAGGAATTCAAGGCCTTTCCCGGGATCTTTCAGGAAACCCGGTATGAACAGGCGATGGAAATCCGGGATTACATCGTGAAAGAGGTTTTGGAGAAAAGGATCGGAAGGGTGGTGGTGGTTCATCCCCGCCCGATCTCGTTCACCCAGCAGACGATTGACACGTTCAACCTGTTGCCCTGCGGGGAACTCTTTGACAAGTCGTCCGACTCGGTGATCGCCCGGCATACCGGGAGGACGGGGGCCTTGATCGCGGATGCGAGGAAGGTCACGGTGGAGTCGTCCTTCCAGGACATGGTTGAGTATCTGGCCTCCGTGTGGGTGGCGTCGAAATTGTTCGAGGTTTTCGAAGACAGCAAACTCTCCGAGTTTGCCGCGCGCGCCATGCATCTGGAGGACAGTGTGCAGAAACTGGAGAAGGAACATAAGAAGTTGAAGCATCAATGTTTCAGGGCCGCGCATGAACTGGTGGATAAGGGCATGCGTGAATCGTTCTCATCACGAAAAAAGAAGAAGAAGGTGGCATGATATGAGCGAACCGATTGTTGCTGAGTTGAAAAAAGGCCGCGTGGTGGGCGTGCAGGGGCCGATCGTGGATGTCCGGTTTGAGAATACCGGCGACATGCCCGATTTGCATGAGGTCATTAACGTCAAGACGTTTGATAAACGGAACCTGACGCTGGAGGTCGCGGAACACCTGGAGGGTAATGTGGCGCGTTGCATCGCCCTGTCCTCGACCCTCAACCTCCAACGCAATGCGATTGCCATTTCGTCGGGAGATGTCCTGCGGGTGCCCGTGGGGGATGCCCTCTTCGGACGCATCATCAACGTCATGGGACAACCGATCGACGGGAAGGGCCCCATCAATGCCACGGAGACGCGGCCGATCCACAAGGACGTCACCAAATTGCGGGTGAATATGTCGAGTCTTTCGGAGAACAAACGCGAGGTGCTGGAGACCGGGATCAAGATGATCGACCTGCTGTATCCCGTTGTCAAGGGAAGCAAGACCGGCATTCTCGGGGGCGCCGGCTGCGGCAAGAGCGTGGTCATCCAGGAACTGATCCACAACGTGGCCAAGGAACACGACGGATGCAGCGTGTTCACCGGCGTCGGCGAACGTATCCGGGAAGGCAATGAATTGTATTTTGAGTTCGAGCATGAGGGGATTCTTCCCAAGGTGATCATGGCATTCGGCCAGATGGATGAGCCGCCGGGTGCGCGCTTTGAGGTGGCCAAGACGGGCATTACCCAGGCGGAGTGGCTCCAGGAACAGGGCAAGAACGTGCTGCTGTTCATTGATAATGTGTTTCGTTTCGTGCAGGCGGGTTCCGAGATCTCCACCCTGATGGGACGCGTCCCTTCCGAAACCGGGTACCAACCCACCCTGAGTTCGGAGGTCGGCGACCTTCACGAACGGATCAAAACCGGAAGCGGCGGGTCGATCAGCGCCTTCGAGGCCGTGTATGTGCCCGCCGATGATCTCACCGATCCCGCCGTGGTCGCCATCTTCAGTTATCTCGATACCGTCATGGTGCTCTCCCGCGACCGAGCCCAGTTGGGACTGTATCCCGCCGTTGACCCGCTCAATTCCTCCAGTTCCAACATGGATGTCGCCATCGTCGGGGCGCAACATTTCAATACGGCCCAGGAAGTGGTGCGAATCCTGACGAAATACGATGAACTCCGGCGTATTGTTGCCGTCATCGGCATCGATGAATTGTCCCGTTCCGACCGTCTGGTCTATGAGCGGGCCCGCAAACTCCAGAATTATTTGACCCAGCCCTGCTTCGTCGCCGAGTCCTACACCGGCCGGAAAGGACAGTATGTTCCGACCCAGGTGACGGTGACGGATTGTGCCCGGATCATCGAGGGCGCGTATGACGACCGTGATGAACGGGAATTTTACATGATCGGGCGTTTGCAGTAAGGGAAAGATAAACGAATGGCGCCACCATGGATGAATCTGCTGGTTGAGGAGGGACTGCTTTCCGCCAGTCAACTGGAGGAGGCGGTTCGCCTGGCGAAGACCCGTGGCGAATCCCTGATCCGAACCCTGGTGAGTCAGAACCACATCGCGGAGGACAAACTCCTGCGCCTTGTGGCCCGCCAGCAGGGACTCGGATTTGTCTCCCTGCGCGAGGTTCACCCGGAGGCCGCCGCCGTGGCCTGCCTGACGGCGCGGTTCGTGGCCCACTATCGCATCATGCCGGTCACGTTGACAGGCAACCGCCTTCAGATTGCCGTCGCAAACCCCTTTGACCAGGCCGCCATTGAGGATATCGAAAGCGGGCAGGGGCTCCGGGTCGAGCGGGTTCTGGCCTGCGAAGCCGATATCCTCGAGGCGATCCGAATCCATTATGGCGTGGGTTCGGAAACGGTGGAGCGAATTCTGGCGGATTTGCCGGGGCAGGGCGGAAACCGCCCCACCGAGGAATCCCATGACCTGGAACACAAGGCGGAGGATGCCTCGGTCGTCAAACTGGTGAATCAGCTCCTGCACCAGGCCATCACCGACCGGGCCACGGATATCCACTTCGAGGTCTATCGGGATGACATCATTCTGCGACGGCGCATCGACGGAATACTGTATGACACCACCGTCTCGCGCAGCATGGCCTCGCTCTACCCCGCCATCATTTCCCGGATCAAACTGATGGCGGGCCTGAATATTGTGGAACGGCGCCTGCCCCAGGATGGCCGGGCCCGCGTCAATATCGGGCGCTTCCAGTATGACCTGCGGGTATCGGTCGTTCCCTCCATTCACGGCGAGAATGTGGTCATTCGTATTCTTCCCACCTCCATGCTGTTCAGTCTGGAACAACTGGGATTGTCGCCGCGCCATTCCCAGATCCTGATGGAGTTGATCCAACTCCCCCATGGCATCGTATTTGTCACCGGCCCGACGGGAAGCGGCAAGAGCACGACCCTGTATGCCTGCCTGAGCCGGCTCAATACGCGTGATCACAAGATCATCACGATTGAGGATCCGGTGGAATACGAGATCAAGGGAATCATGCAGACCCAGGTGAACCCCCGGATCGATCTCACGTTCGCGCGGGCCCTCCGCAGTATGTTGCGACATGATCCCGATATCATGATGGTCGGCGAAGTCCGGGATCGCGAGACGGCCGAAATCACCATCCAGACGGCGCTGACCGGGCATCTGGTCTTCAGTACGCTGCATACCAACGATGCCGCCAGCGCGGCCATCCGGCTTCTGG